>NZ_DOED01000010.1:0-60088 GCF_003524185.1 Culturomica sp. | reverse complement strand
ATGAGTCCGTCCCGGTGTGTTATCTCAGATTTATCCGGACACAAAATTACCCATTTTTCAGAGAATTCACAGGATTTGCCGTAGCAGCTTTCCAAGTCAGCATACTTACACAGAGCAAGGCAATAACGAACATCAATATAAAAGCCCCAGCAAATACCCACCAGCTTAATTCCGTTTTATAGGCGAAATCCGATAACCAGCGCAAAACCACAAAATAGGCCACCGGACATACCAAAACGAAACCGGCCAGCAAACGAATCAGGAAATTACGGTTCAGCAACCCCATAATCTGGAATTCGGTAGCTCCCATTACTCTGCGTAAACCGATGCTTTTCGTTTTCTGTTCGATAAAAAATACCACAAAAGCCAGCAATCCCAGACAGGCGATGACAACCGACAAAACCGAAAAGAAGAGCAACTTCAAAGCAAAAACATCTTCCGAACCGTAAAGCCGGGCGTAATCGTCCTCCATAAAACTATACTGATACAAAGTTCCCGGGTAAAACTCCCGATAACAACTCTCAATATACTGCAGGGCTTTTTCCCGGTTTTCAGGCGCAATGCGGATGTAAACATCGATTTGACTATTAAAACCGCCTAGCAAACCCAGGTACATCGGACTAACCGGTTCATGCATCGATCTGAAATTGAAATCTTTTACCACGCCGATCCGGTTACCTCCCAAATAATTCTGCCCAGGAGCTAAGGATGCGATTTCCTTCGCCATCCGCTGATTGATAATAAATTTTTGATTGATGCTCCAACCGATGTCTTTTATCACTTGGTCTGCCTCATGAAAACCTTCTCCTTCCAGGATTTTCAAACCCATTAAATCCAGAAAGGGAACATCTACCCAGGTAACATACGCCGCTCCTTTATTATCCCAACCGCTCACATCCAGGTGAAAACCCCTTTCCCGGATGTTGTAAATCGGATCTTTGGAAGCTCCTACTTTCAGTACCGCCGGATTTTGCAATAAAGCCGTTCTAAAACCGGGATATTTACTATACAAAACCTGTTCCCGGTTCCCATGCACCACGACAATATTCTTCCGGTCATATCCGGTGTCGAAATGCTTCATGTAATTTACCTGTTTATAGATAAAAAGTGTGGATATGATCAATCCCATCGAAACGGCAAACTGTAGAATCATCAATCCGCTTTTAAACCGCTGCAAAGCCAGGCTTTCGTTTCTCTGCGAATTCATCGTGTCGAATCGGTTCAACCGAGTGAGATAAAAGGCCGGAAATATACCGGATAACAAACCGCAAAGTAAAGGCACGGCTACCCACAATACCAGAGCAGACCAAAAGGTGAGTTGAGACATATCCCCCAGACCGATCCACTGTTGCAGGAAAAAGGCCAGTCCCTGGGCTAGCGCCCAAGCCGCGCCCATCGCTATAAAACAGGTAAAAACCGAATCGAATACAAGGAAGGCTATCAGGGAGGTCCGCCCGGCACCCAATATCCGTTTCATCCCGATCGTACGGGATTTTTCAGCTACTTTAGCCGTAGCGATATTGACATAATTGATAATACTTATTCCCAGGACCAGGATGGTAAGCATCATCAAAATACGGAGGTCGTTATAATTGCCGTGATCAGCGAATCCCAAAACTTCGTTATCGAAATAAATATCCGTGTAGTTGCGTATCAAATCCTGGTTTACGGACTGCGAAATCTGATCCTCTTTATAACCGATTTCTTTCAATTTAGCAGCATATAGCTGCTTGAATTTCCCGGTAAATTGTATTCTGTCGGTACCGGGTTTTAACCGGAGGTAGGTTTCGAAATTTGCGAAATCCCACTCTTCCGTCATCTTACTCCCAAACAAACGATTGGCCGTTTCCAGCATTCCCAAAATCCGGGGGCTTCGGATTCCCGGATTTTTTATGTCTTTAAATAAAGCTTGTACGGTCAAAGGAATGTTATGCCGGAGGATTAAAGTTTTTCCGATAGGATCGGACTCGCCGAACAACTGTTTTGCCGCCGATTCACTCAGCAGAACTCCGTCGGGACGGTAAGTGGAATCTCCCCGGACCATGCGGAGGGAAAAAAAGGAAGCATAAGTGGAATCGACCAGAAAAACTTTTTCCCGGATAAACACTTCCTCCGTCTCCTGTTGAGCCGGCACATGTACCGCGGCATTGTTATCCAGAAAAATCCGGCAGTATTGTTCCACTTCTGGCATAACGTCGCCCAACCAAGGAGCGTATGCTCCTCCAGTCAGCCCCCAGGACATCTCCACCCGCACGATATCTTTCCGATGCTCCACATCTGCATCATGATTCCATTCGCCGATTAGATGAGTATACATGACGATGACAGCCGTAAAGGCCAGAATCAAACCGGCGACGTTCACGATAAAAGTAAAAGGCCGGTTCCGTTTTTCCCAAATGAGTTCTTTCAAAGATGTCCACATAACAAAAAAAATTAAGTTTTCTCTAAGTGCTATTCCGTTCTCAGCGAATCGACCGGATTGGCCGTGGCAGCTTTCCAGGTGAGAACGCTCACGCTCAAGACGGCAATAATGAGCATAATCACAAACGCCAGAGCATAAGTGAACAATATAATCAAAGCCGTAAAAGCCAAAGACATTCCGATATTATTTACAATAAAAGAAAACGGTTTATTTCGTTTCAACCGGATAAATTCCCTGACTTGAAGCCACATATATTTTAAAGATTAAAATTCAATTATATATATCAAAATACATACCACTCAATATAACTTACTGATTATTAGAAACATAAATATATTTAAAATTTACATTTACGTAAAAGAATTAGACAAACGTGTCTAAAAAAATGACATACCGGGAAAGATGCACTGTGTAATTTCAGCCACAACTCATACAATTATGATTTACGGTCTTTTTTGCAAGAAAAGCGTATAAGTCAATTTAAAATAAAAAAGATTAACCGTGAATAAGCCGGTAAATATTACTGTCTTCTCCGACGATCCATACCAGATCTCCTTCTTCCAATACGGTATCGGCTGTCGGATCATGCAAAGAGGTATCCCCTCTCTCCAAACCGACGATAAGACAACGATATTGTTCACGAATACCGGACTCCTCAATGGTTTTTCCGGAAAATACCGATTCGGCATCTATAATAAACTGCCGTAAGTTTACAGCACTTTGACTCAAATCACAATCTTCCTCCGGAATAACCTGCTGTTCCAAATATTCTCCGAATTTCAACAATTGCTCATCACTTCCGATTACCTGAATCCGGTCCTGCGGAAAGATACGTTCTTTTCCTCCCGGAATATTCAAACAATAATTACCCCGGAAAAGAGCAACAACCTGCACTCCGAAACGGGTTTTCAACCTCAGATCCGCCAAAGTTCTTCCCGCCCATTTCGATTCTTGGGGAACGATAAAATCGGCCATATGCAAATCGCGGGACAACAGATTTCCGGCAAACCGGGGCACGGCTTTACCTGACGGCCGGGCGCTGATATCCCGAATGTTCAGATTACGCAAAAAACGGCGTTCTATCAATATCGACTGTTTTTTCAGATAACGGGAATAGATCATCCCAGCAACCGCCATCCCGGCTATCCCAATCAATAAACCGACCGATATTTTGAACAAAGCCGAAACGACAAACATAACGAAGAACATCGCCAATACAAACCGGAATACGATCAACGACACTAAATATCCCCGGTTAAAACGACCGTCTTCCCACAATATCTGAAACTCCACCGAATGATTTTTTTTAGCGACAATGGCCCGTAAAAAAGGAGCCATACAAGCAATCACCAACACGGCACTCAATATATTTCCCCATATTCCCGGAATATGATTCCGGATAAAAGGCACTAATAAACTAAATGCCAGTATCAATTCCGCAATAATAATCACAGAATAAACGATCACGATCCTTCCCAAAGCCATCAGTAGTTTTTTCCAGTTACTTTCGTGATTGACAACCTGTATACCGGATGTATAACGCTCCAATATCCTTTTCCATCTTTTGGGAAGTTTACGTTCGACATACGGATAAGCAGGTTCGGCCAACCGTATCATATAGGGTGTCAAAAAGGTCGTAATCACCGATACGGCCACAACAATCGGATATAAAAAACCATCGGTCACATGTAAAGCAATCCCTAAAGAAGCAATGATAAAAGCAAATTCTCCGATCTGTGAAAGGCAAAAACCGCATTGCATCGCCACTTTCAACGGCTGTCCGGATAAAACCACCCCAAAAGTTCCCAGAACAGACTGTCCGACCAAAACAGTTAAGGTGATCAATAAAATCGGACCGATATATTCCCAAATCATCCCGGGATCAATCAACATGCCCACTGAAACGAAAAAGATGGCTGCAAACAAATCTTTTACCGGTCTCACCAAATGTTCGATTTTTTCGGCCTCCATCGTCTCCGCCAATATAGACCCCATGACAAAAGCCCCTAAGGCAGAAGAAAAACCCACATAGGTCGCAATCACCACCATCAACAGACACATTCCCAAAACCACGATCAACAACATCTCGTCATTCATCAGCAATTTCGTTTTCCGGAAAAAAGTCGGTATGATATAAATGCCGATAATAAACCACAACATAAGGAAAAAAAACAATTTACCGATACTGTATATCATTTCCGTTCCTTCGAAATTATTTTTTACTGCCATCGTCGATAACAACACCATCAATACAATCGCCAGTAAATCTTCAATGACCAATATTCCCAAAACCAAACCGGCAAACCGCTGTGTACGCAGTCCCATATCATTCAACGCCTTATAAATAATAGACGTCGAAGACATCGCCAACATCCCTCCTAAAAAGATACAATCCATCCGTTTCCACCCCATAGACGAACCAACCAGCATTCCCAGCATGATCATCCCGACTATAATCGTCACTGCAGCAATCACAGCAGGTCCCCCCACCTTCATCAATTTTTTAAAGCTGAAGTCCAACCCGAGAGCAAACAACAAAAAGACAACGCCGATATCCGCCCAGGTTTGAATATTTGCCGTATCTATCACTGTTGGTGTAAAAGAAATGTGAGGGCCGGCAATTACACCGGCAACAATATATCCCAATACCAACGGTTGTTTCAACCGTTTGAAAATAAGGGTAACCACACCGGCCGCCACCAGTATCAAAGCAAGGTCACTAATTAAAGTAGGCAAGTGAGACATACGTCGTCAAATTGATCTACAAAAATAGATATTTCAATACAAACCGCTACCTCTTTTCAATTTTCTTTTTATCGAAAAACAAACATTTCGCAAAGTTTCCCCAACAGAAAAAAGACAAAACATTTTTTCTTTTTCATGCGTTTACACAAAAAAAACAATCGTATGTCATTCACTACCGGAAATATATTACTTATCGGTTCCACCCTCCTTTTTGTAAGCCTGATTGTCGGCCGTACCGGATATAAACTGGGCGTTCCGGTATTGCTCCTTTTCCTGGTTGTCGGCATGATCTTTGGAAGCGACGGTATAGGCATCCAATTTCACAATGCCTCGGAAGCCCAATTCATCGGCACTTTAGCTCTGTGTATTATTCTGTTTTCGGGCGGCATGGATACCAAGATCAACGATATCCGTCCAATTATACCTCAAGGTATTATACTGGCCACCCTGGGTGTACTATTTACCATGTTGTTTACCGGATATTTTATATATTGGCTGGTCGGATACTTCTATCCCAACCTTATCACGCCTTTAGCCGGCTGTCTGTTACTGGCAGCCGTCATGTCTTCCACCGACTCGGCCTCCGTTTTCAATATTCTGCGTTCCAAAGGCCTTCACCTGAAACAAAACATGCGCCCTCTGCTCGAGCTCGAAAGCGGAAGTAACGATCCGATGGCTTATATGCTCACCATACTCCTCTTACAGGTACTGCAATCGGGTGAAATGAGCTGGAATTATATCTTTCTCTCTCTATTTTTACAATTCAGTATCGGAATCGCCACCGGTTACCTGCTCGGACGTCTGGCCATATACATCATCAATCACATCTGCCTGACAAACAATTCCCTCTATCAAATCATATTACTGATATTCGTATTCTTTACATTCTCCATCACCGATCTCCTGAAAGGCAATGGCTATCTGGCCGTTTACATCACCGGCCTGATCGTCGGAAATCATCAGATTGTTTACAAAAGAAATATCAGTAACTTTTTCGACAGTATCGCCTGGTTATTCCAGATCATTATGTTCCTGGCACTAGGCCTACTGGTAAACCCGGCAGAACTATGGGGGATAGCTCCTATCGGTCTGCTGATCGGAGGTTTTCTGATATTCATCGCCCGGCCGCTTGCCGTCTTTCTGTGTTTACTCCCTTTCCGGAAAATGACATGGCAAGGACGTTTATTTACCTCCTGGATCGGTTTACGGGGAGCCGTACCTATCATTTTTGCAACTTATCCGCTTTTGGCCGACATACCGGGTGCCCGACAAATATTCAATATCGTATTCTTCATTACCATTCTTTCCCTGTTACTACAAGGTACGACAGTATCTATCTCGGCAAAACTACTCGGTTTATCACAGCCGGTAAAGAACCTGCCGGACGAATTCAATATGGCTCTCGCTGAAAACATCAAATCGGTCATTGCA
Organism: Culturomica sp.; assembly: GCF_003524185.1. Classification (NCBI taxonomy): domain Bacteria; kingdom Pseudomonadati; phylum Bacteroidota; class Bacteroidia; order Bacteroidales; family Odoribacteraceae; genus Culturomica; species Culturomica sp. The sequence goes on along the minus strand of NZ_DOED01000010.1, from coordinate 53,490 downwards.
GAAGTTACCGTTATGCCGGACCTGTTAATCGACGGCGACCACCTCCATAAACTGCACCTTCCCCCAAATACACTCGTCATTATGATCAAACGATACGACAGCTATTTTGTTCCCAACGGTTCCACCCGGCTTCTTGCCGGAGACAAGCTCCTGCTCCTTTCCGACAATGAGGAGGATTTACAACATACCCTTGCCGATCTCGGTATAGAAGAATATACCATCCGAAGAAACTAAAAGGAAAGGGAAATAGGAAAAACTTATAAACTCAATCTAAAATCTGCCACCTGCCCTTCTCAAAACAATCGTAAATCAACAATCCAAAATCATAAATCAATACTTATTCCGGATCTCCTTTTTTCTGAAAAGTAGCAGGAAAATCCACCGGATTGACAACACCGTCTTTTTGACGGATCCAGGTCTTAAACTCCCGGGCTCCTTCTTTCAATTCAATCACCCGGGCACCGTTCTGAATATTATTGTATACCGTATTCCCTCCGGTATAACGCCCGTAAGCCAACAAAATATCTTTCCAATACACCACATAATCATTATCATGATCATGTCCGGCAAAAACACCCATTATATCCCCGCTTTGCTTCATCGCGGCAAACATACCGGTATTCAGCTGCGGAACGCAGGCAGGCTCCATCCGGGCGCCGATCAGGATCGCTCCTTCTGCCGCAGCCGCCCGGCTGTATTCCGGCAATGGGATATGAAAAAAAGCCAGCGAAGGCAAAGGCTTTCCTCCGTTTACTTTTGTATAAGCCGTACTATTCTTCAAATACCAATCGACTTGATCAAACTTCAGAAAATCATAACCGCCGACTCCCTTCACCGAAGAATAAGAATGAGAATCCAAACAATACAGAATCAAAGCATCCCGACTCCCGTCAGCAGATTTCACCGGAAGAATATAATTGCTCACTCCGCTCAAACCCTCCGTCTGTTCCGTCAAATTAAAAGGTACGGATTGTATCACCTGCAATAACTCCTGACGGTCCATCCCCTGCTCGTCATCATGATTTCCATAGACGACTCCGAAAGGTATTTTACGTTCCGCCACCACATTCAACACCGTCTTCATACCTTCTGACGCCGGTTTTCCATAAATCACATCTCCGGTGAAAATCACCAGATCCGGTTTTTCGATATCCAATACCTGCCTCATCCGTTCCAAGGCAATATCGGAATTTGGATTACCGTATTTGAAATGTACGTCTGTAAATTGTACAATTTTAAACGTTCCATCCGGATTGAATTTCAGCACAGTTTTTTGTGCCTCCGTCGATACGACGACCGTTCCAAACAATAACACCAGAATAAATTTATTTATTATACGTATAAATGCCATACTCGTCCAATGTCAAAAATTAGTCTCCTTTTCATTCGGCAGGTAAAATTAAATAAATTAAAACATTTTCAACCCGTTTTATCCGTAAAATCAGCTTCCGAAATCGGTTTTTTGGAGATATTTTTCCTCATCCTGTTGCCAAATTAAAATATTCCCATTATATTTGCACCCGCATTTCGGGATGTAGCTCAGCCCGGTAGAGTGCTCGTCTGGGGGGCGAGTGGTCGCAGGTTCAAATCCTGTCATCCCGACTACTGGAAATCAAGAGGTTAGACCAAAAGTCTGACCTCTTTTTTATTACGACGATTACATTTTGATTACATTTTTCGGGAAACTTAATCTAATCAGATAGCAATCGCAATACTAAATTCATTTGGTATTTATTCACATGAAACCCCGGTTTTATGCAATTCAGGGGAATCTACACCTAACATGAATAAAGCATCAACAATCCTACAATAAATAATCCTGTACTTTATTCCAATCCGGGAATTTGTCTGAACCGAACAAAATTAATTCTCCCTCAAATTGCCCGGCACCATTATTTTCTCTGTCATCAATCAAATAATCTCCTCGATTCAAATTTTTATGATGAGTCAAAATTAAACGTTTGCATATCTATCGTCCTTTTCATCATTTGATAACATCACCACCTGTATATGATATCCTCTGTACTTATTTTTTATGAGTTATGATATTTTCAATCTATCGAATCCGACAATCACCCCCTCATCACTTTTATTCTTCTATTGGTCTCCATAAGGAAAGATATTTATTGTAGAATAAAATACTTCGGGATGATGGTATAAATCCCTGTATCGTTTTATTTTCACTCCTTACTTTTCTTTTCAACAGGTATATACAAAAAAAGGGAACCACTAACAGCTCCCTCGATATCATTATTCCTTAGTTTTATTAATTTGCTTCTTCACTGTCTAAATCAACATCTTCCACTTCTCCGCTTTGTAGCCCTAAAACGTCTTTTACATTTAGGGGAGTTACGACAGATTTTCCGGTTTTCTTTTCTAATTCCAATCTGGCATTAAGGGCTATCGTTCCACCTTGTTTGGCTACGTCTATATGCCCATCAAAAGATTCCGGGTTTTGTACCTCTGATAGTTCCTTAGTAGAAAGTTCTGCGAACATATTCAACACCAACTCTTTGTTAGTCATATTATCCCGTAGGTTCTCTTTCTTCAACCCCTTGAACTGTTTATATTCCTTAGCTGTCTTTCCCGCCCATGTCTTATAGATGATATCAATTAATGTAGCAAACTGTACTCCCTCCTGTAATCCGTGACGTTTCCACTCATCTGTTAAATCTTTCCGGATTTCTATACTTTTGAGCCGTTGATTGATCCAATTGTCAGAATACCCCAACCGTTTATAGTCCAGCATTGCCTGTTCGATGGACAGTTCCGGGTCTTGCATTTGGTCTAACCGTTCCTTAGCTACCTGTGCCATCCATAATTTGAAAGGTTCAGCTTTAGGAGAGGGTATTGACTATATCAACCGGAATAACTGTTCAGTATCAGCAACATCTGTCTTGTAATACTTACCATCAGACGAGGGCATTTTCAGTTGTACGATTTCAGCGTACAACTGACTTCCCTCCTTTGTCAGCTTACGTTTTAGGTCACTCCAATATCGGCGTGGATTATCACTATCTGTCAATACCTCGATCACATCCACAATAGAGAAAAACCATTCCTCTTTATCACTGTCCCATACTGTACGGACTTTCTTCTCCTCGAAGATTTTTATTGCATTCTGCTTTGTCATATCACCCGGCTTTTGATTGTTACAAATATACCTGTTAGGAATGAGTTATCCTAAATTTTACTCCTCGCTTGGCTTCTTATAGCCATTTAATTCTCATGTCTGAATGAGTTATCCGCACCACTATTTTGAATCCCTAATCTTTGTCGTAAGCATCGGGGGACTCTGTAAATTTCCAAGACAGGTATTTTTCAATCTTCTCTGTCAATTCTATCATTAAATCTGATTGTCCCATATACTCAGCAAATTGAGAGAAAGCCTTTTGTAATCTATCTTGGATTCTTTATGATACTGATAATCTGTATCCAACAGTTTCTCTCTATACTTGAACAGTTGGTCTTTAATGAAGTTGGGAAGATTGATAATACTATTAGCGAGACACATACACCAATTTTCCAAATCTTTTACTGATTTAATTTGTTCAAAAGTAACATCAAAGAGCTTATCAGATACCTTCCCTATATCCTCATAAGCACCAAACCATTCAGAAATGAATTGCCAAAATACCTGTCTGTTATATAAATCCTTAGCCTTTAATTTCCTACACAACATACAGATATACAAATAAATACAATTCATCTTTCAACGTCTGGGGGGCAAGTGGTCGCTGGTTTAAATCCTGTCATCCCGACAATAAAAAAACAATTGATTATCAGAGGGGGTAAATCAAACAATAGATTTACAGCCCCTTTTTTCTTGCCTTAAAAGCAACAATTTTGTACTGAAATCCATGTAAATTTGGCAAATAAAATAGCAAAACACAGCAAATTTTATCCGTTATCACATCATTTGAAACTTATCTTTCAAAAGACCTTAAACCGGACTCGAAATAAAATTTCCGAGGAACGTAAACGATAATCTGAATAGTAACTGCTCACATCATTATAAGAATAGTTTATAAATCGCCTCGTATTGAAAATATTGTTCCAGTCAAGCATAAAATCTACCCTTTTAAATCCATATTTTAACCCGATATTTCCAAACCATGACGAACGGTCTGAAGATTCCAGCAAACTATTATAATAATGATTGAAGGACAGATTCAGAACTAATTTTTTCATAGGAATAAAAGAGGCGGATATATCTTGTGCAAGATAATGGATCGCCGGCATTCGGACTGCTGCGATTTTATTACGACTTTGATTATAACTTATTTTATATTTAATAACGGCGAATTTTCCGATATCCGTGACAACGGAAGGAGATATGGAAAACAAACGGGATTTAACTTTAGAAATCAGTCCCTGATTCAAGGCGATATACCGATTAACGGTATAACCTGTACTCAACTTCACCTCGGAACGAAGGACATCGATACTTTGCCCCAACGAATAGTTAATTCCGTAAGAATGCCATGTATTGGAACGACGAATACTCGTCGTATGACTCAAAATACCATCATAATATATATCCCTGAGCCTGTTTCTCCATAAATTGGAGTACGATAGACGAACCGATGTAAACAGTGTCGTAAATGGATTTTTGTAATTGAGATATACGAATGCATTCAACTTACGCTCCTCGCTCATCAAACCGCCAGTACGGTTCATGGTGCGGTAAGTCGTCATTATATACCCCCGGTAATCCTCTTCGATACCTCCAAGATTATTGGCATATGAAACGTTGGAAAACAAACTGATACGGGGACTAAAAGGGCATTCTACCGAAAGAAAAGGAGCATACAGCACATTGCCTTTCCGCTGCTCCTTCTGCCGGATCTCATCGTTCCTGCCGAGTATCAGATATGTTACCGGTAAAGAAAGCTGGGGATTAAACTTTGAAGACACCTTAAATATAAACATCGGTGTTATCTTCAGCCCGATCTCGTTGCGTATAAAATCATTGCGCACACTGTCGGCAGCTATCGGCATCCAAGGAATACCGGCATAAAGACGGGAACGAAGATGATAACGATTATAAAAAACACCCGCAGTATACCATGCGGTTATACGTTGTTTATCAATCCCACCGGAAATATATACTTTTGTCGCCAGGTAATCATAAACGACCTTTTGGAGCATTGACGAATCCGAGACTTGGTTATCTGTAAGTAAAGAAGCAAAAGAAGACGGAACGACACGCAAAAAATTATTCCGGTAAGTATAGGCAAACGATGCTCCCATCCGGTATCTCTTATTTCCTTTTCTGTGTATATACTCAAAATCATTCCCGATGTGAAAAGAAGGTAAATTCAGATATTGCGAAACAGGAGGCGGCTTTATATCCGCTACATCGCTGTTCCGGCTGTTCCACTTAGTCGATACGTTCAAGGTATTATTCAAAAAATAATCTTTCGTATTCCCTTCCAGAGTAAAAGAACCTTCCAGTTCCCGTTTTAAAAATTTCATATCGATATCCTCCGCGATATGAATCGTATCGGCATCTTCCAAAAAAATATCACGTTTGGAATAACTATCGCTTTTCTGCTTATCATATATAAAACTCAGATTTCCTGTCAAGGTCATCTCCTTTTTCAATGTTCTTAAATCATTCAAGGAAATCAGGTGGGCATCATTAAACAAAAAATGCTGTTCCTTAATTTGAGGAGCAGACGGTAATTGTACAGACAGCAATTCCCTGTCAGAGGTCTCGGGAGCATCGTAAAAAGACACCAGTTCGCGGGTAATATCACGCCCCGTATTATCCCCTTTATACACAAGCATATTCTGCTGGGTTCGGGTAAACCGCATACCGACCAGCTCGTTACTGAACAAGGCCGGAGGTAATCCAAACCCAAGCTGTGCCGACGCAAAAAAAGCCCCCAAAGCCGACTCTTTAAGTTTTAAATTGATCGCAGCGGCTTCAGGTAATTCCATATCCTTCAACACTCTCACAGGTTGGTGGTTCTCCAGTACCTGTACCGTTGCAACATCAGACGCATCTATATTATTGGTCGCAATGCCGTATTTACCTTTCAGCAAATCAAGCCCTTCCACATAGAACTTGCTGATCGCCTTATTTTGATACAGAATTTGTCCGGAAGGCAACACCTGGATACCTGGAAGTTTTTTTAATACATCACCGATGCTGCGATCGGTCGCATCCACAAAACCGGCTACCGAATAATTGAGTGTATCACCGGTCTGCCTGATCTTAGGAGCCTTTACAATAACTTCTTTTAACTCCGTCGTTTTTTCCGTTACCCGGAATTCTACAAATCCGACGTCGCTTTTGACTAGTCTGGACTGCGTCTCGATTGTCATTGCTCTTACAGAAATGACAACAGAATCCGGCATCAAGTCCTTTTTTAAAAAAAACGTTCCGTCATCGGCAGTCATCGTATAAGCCAGAATGTTTTGTGAACCAATGGGATGTAGGGTAACCGTGGCAAGCGGAACCGGTTTCAATGTCTTTCTATCCACTACCCGTCCTTTTATTTCTTTTTGAGCAAAAGAAAACAAGGGAAGTAAAAATAGCAAAATAACCAACTGATATTTCATACATCAAATATGCTGTGACAAAACCGACACGTTCGAACTCCCAATAATTCTTTCTGTTCTGAATATAGCAGAAAAGCTTACCGGTTTAATCTCCTCTTTCCAATGAAAAATAAGTAACCGGATTCTTCGTCCTGTAATAAGTGACCCCTCCGTTTTCCACAAAACCAACAGATATGTATCTCCTTTCATTCTTTTTAAAGTCACTTAATTCTTTTAAATTACAGGAAACCCTTTTTCGATCCGTCGGCATCGTTATACTTTCGCCGCCGGCTTTTTGCAAACCGATCGCCAGAAAACAGAATTTATTTTCCAGGTCCTGCACCTTCAATATCAACCCCGGAAGTCCGTAAAATTTCCACGGTCCGTCGTTTATCGGAATATCCAATGTAAACCAGGCAACATAAGTTCTTCCCCGGAAAGTTGCCGATGCTTTTTGGCAAAGATAATTCAACACGGTCGATGTATCACCGCTCATCTTCCAAGCCTGGGGAGGGATGTTCTCCGTCAGCTGAAAATAAGTTTTCGTATCAAAGCCTTCCAAAGGTCCGTTATCGATCGTTATGATCTCCTCCTTATCTCTCTTTTTATAGATCCGATAAGATTGCCCTCTGCCTGCATCCAAAACATCGTATACCTGCTTTTGAGCTTCCAATCGCGACTGCAAAGCATTTTCATCCACACTTACAGTAATCTTATGATTGACAGGTTCCGTAAATCGAACGGCAGCAAGCGAATCCCTCCGGTTTTTATTCCAATCGTAATATACAGACCCGTTCATCCCGACCTCCAGTGCCATCGTATCGGTAATATAAACCGACTCGCGATCTTTCACAGCTTGTTGGGTAAATGTATAAACCAGCCGCAAAACAGCCGGTTCCCCCACCTCCGGCTCTACAGTCCTCTCCTGCGCAACAACCGCTTGATTGCCCAATACAAACAAAAAACAAAGCAGAATAAATAATTTTACTTTCATATACAACATAATTTTCGGTTTCAATACCAATGACTTATTATCTTGCAACTTAATAATAATTATTTAGGATGCAAACACTAAATTCCCAAACAACGCAAAGTCTCTGTCTGATCATTCTCCATGAACATTTATCCAATCGTATAAAAACCTGATCTTTTTACAGATAATAAATATACATTTTTAACCACGAAGCGATCTAACCAAAACCTATTATTTATCTATCCAATCTAACCAAAACCACGTCTCCAATCTAATCGAAATTATAAATTTTCGACTGAATTTTTGGCGTTGGCTCTATTTACAAATCTTTAAACCCGCCTTCGGTTCACAACCATCGCTCTTTCAGCAATTTCTTTATGGGCATAAAAAGACGTTCAATCAATCGCAAATCGTCTGTGATAATATCTCCGCTCCCTTGCATTTGTTGAGTTATAGGTAATATTTTACCATAATTTGTCTTCATACCATCGGGGAAATTTATTTCGACAACATAAAACCCTTCCGCAGTCGGGACCCTTGAAACACTTTCTACTTTTCCGAAAAAATAATCAATTGGGCAATCAGGATTGATGTAATAAAAACCAGATTCCCATCGCGGATACCTACGTCGACCAACGACTGAGTAAGAAACGGAAAAATAAATTGCAGTATACTCACCACCACCATCCCCAATACCAATTGTACAAATTGGCTTTTATAAGGTGTCAGGTAACGAAGAAAAAAACGAAGACTACGGTGTTTACACTCCTCATCCTCATGGTCGTAAAATTCCGTACCGGGTTGTAAAAGCAATACGACACCGTTATTTTCATTATTCTTTGACGTACTTATCCAACATTTTTTAAAATCCATTTCGTTATACACGACCAAACCCAAGGCGGGATCAGCAACAAATATCCGATGACTATTATTTTTATCTTTTTTATACCATAACATACAACAAAATGGTTTTGCCTCCAATGCACGATACACGGTAACAAGGCATCTGTTACCAATTGTTCAAATGAAATATTATCCCCGATGTTCGAAAACCGATCCGCTCTGCAGCATCGCTTATTCCCAACATCGACACACCTTCGCGCGTAATAAATGAATACTGACGCAAAGTTTGAAGACTATAATGTTTCCCATAATACCTGGCAATCATACGCAAGCAAGTGGGACCGCAATCCATCGCATCGAGTTGGATATAGGAAGGAAATTTTTCATCATTTCGGAAAAATTTTCCGGTTAATTCAATAAACGCTTTGTAGCTATAATTTCAGAAGGTCTTTTAGCCTGTTTCTCTACAATGTGTCCGTTTTTATCAATAAGCATATACCAAGGGATTGAAAAAGATTTTTTTTCATTTCCACCCGGATTTTTACCATCTAAATAAAGTTTATTCAAATCATCGATAAAAGCCTGGTTTGCCCGAAAATGAATACCTCTTAAATTATACGCATAAACAAGTGCCTTCCATTTTTTATCCTGATTATTATTATCCAATGATATATAAAGAGGGATTATATCATGTTGTTCTAAAATTATTTCCAAAGAATCTTTGTATTGAAATTCTCCCCGGCAAGGACCACAGGTAATTCTCCATATATCAACATATAATTTTTTCCCTCTCAATTGAAAAATCAACTCCGAAAAGCTATTGATACGGTCTCCGGCTTCGATAAAATAAATCGAAGAATCCAGCTTATTTCCTGAATAAAACAATATCGCTCTATTCATATAATACTGAAAATATTGAAGATAATGACTTGCTGGATACTTTTCCTTAAAGTATTCAAAAGCAGGTACACTTGCCTCAACTACATCGTTATTTTCAGGTCCTGCCCTGTATATTAAAAGGGCTAAAGCTGACTCTAAGGCTTCATCCGAAAAAGATTGTCTGATTTGTTCAAACCAAAAAGAAAAATGCGAATCTACATTTATTAAACTCTCTATATTATCTCTATTTATGTGTTTTGTAAAATATTGTTTATAAAATTTAGTATACATAGACAATGCATACTTCGTCCATGAAGGAGATTTCATCAGATTTTTGTCATCCGGTTTATACCGGTCAAAAATATTTTGCAACTGCTTCATCGTATTTTCCTCTGCCAGAATGCTATTATCTGTTTTCGGACTCCTGTATATTTTTAGCATATCTTGCAAATACAACTCTGCTGAAATCGAAGCATAAAAACAATCTCTGTCACCAGCTATTAATTTATAAAAGGATCGGGTAATTTTTTTGTTATCCAGCAACTTTTTAAACCCGGTCAATTCTTCCTGCTTCACTTTTTCAATCATCTCATCACGGGAAAAAGTATCATTTTCGAAAAACGCCCCCCAATCCATTGCCATCGGCTTTAAGCCTTCATTCCATACAGATTGATACAATTCAATCCCTGCTTCGTTCGGTCCATAGGCTAAAAGTCCATTATTTTCATCAATAGATATTTCGTACTTCTCCCCCGGCTGTACAGGCAAAAGATATTTATATCTGGAACCGGAAGTTCTGATAAAAATAAACCGCCCCTCTTTCAAATCGAGCCTTAATTCAAATCTTCCCTGATCATTCGGTACAAGCGTATCCCAAAAACCATCGTAACACACTGCCAAATCCGGATTGCTATACAACAATTTCGTCTGCTTACCGATCGTACCGCTGATGGTTGTCGTACGGTTTATACAACCGGTCAAAAAGAACAAACCGGTCAAAAAGACAAAAAGAATTAAGGCATTCCTATGCATACTATAATATATTAAATTATAACACAAATCTCAGCTACAAATTTTTAACTCACGATTTCAAATTAAAGTGTTTATCTCAAGTAAATTATATACCATTACCAAATCTCATATTACAAAAAAATAGTCCAAATCCTGATATATTTATCATATATACAATTATTCTTGTTTTAATAAATTATTCAATAGGTTACGAATAGCAGGTCCTCCGGGAGGAGGAGCATCAGCGTGAAAAAGCTTCCCGCTTTTATCATAAAGCATGTAACGAGGAATAGAATTAAGTTTCATGTTATCGATAAATGCCGAGCTTTTAGGATTTGTTATTCTGAAACTATTTGTTCTCAATTGTTCTTGTTCACATGCTTTTCGCCACTCCTTCAGTTCATCATTCAATGCCAAATAAATGAAAACAACATCTTTATCTTTGAACTCCTCATGAAGCCTTTTACTTTCGGGCAACGCAATCCGGCACGGAGCACACCAACTCGCCCAAAAATCAACATATATAACCTGTCCTTTAAATGTTTTCCGAAATTCCTCAAAACTCGTTTTTTCACCGTAATATGATTCCAAAAATAAATCGGAAGAAATTTCCACATCATATTCCACATTTTCCATCATCTCTCTTATCCTACCATTCATTCCATATTGGGCGACAAATTTATCTATATAGGTAATAACATCTTTCCGGGGATATTTTACAAATGGCATTTGCATTTCTTTAAGAATAAGCATCTTCAGACTTTCTTCCTGGTACGGAAACTCTTTAAAAATGACAGAATCATACACTTCAGTCAGAGGTATTAACCGACGCCCCAATATATATTTCGACATAAAATAGTCATGGAGCATAGGAAGTGAAAAAGGCCCTTTTATAACCATATTTTCATCGCATAACTTTTTCATTTCCTCGATTACAACGATCTCTTTTGTTAAATTATAAAGTACCTTTAAATCCTGATACTGCTCCCACAGTATGAAACTTTTATTAAAATTTCTTTGTATACTATCTTTTATCAGTTTTGTACCTTTAAAAGCATTCTCATAATAATTGTTTATCTCATCATAGTAGCGGACATAATCATTTTTTATAACTACCAGATTTTCATAATTCTTTTCTCTTTTTTCATAATCATCGTAAGCTTTTTTTACTGCTTTTTTTGCCGTTTCGCTTGCATCACTCCACAATGGAGGCGGTATCAGCATATTGTTATATGTCGTTTTCATTTCCTCAATAAGAGCATATGAATTTTGTTCCGGTAAAATTTCCTTTTTACTCCAATTCACCTGTTCTTTTTTACCGTTCTTCAATAAAAAAAAATGAATATCCTGAAGTGAAATACTTACCTCTATTGAATCTCCGGGTTGTATAGGCAAACTCTTATTCATTCCTGTATACGAGCGTTCGCTAATAGTGAGTAAATCAAGTTGAAATACATGTATGTCGAAAGTATCTGACGCAGAATCCGCTGTTCCGTTGAAAAGAGTCTTCATTTCTTTATTACTTTTCACAAGAACAGGAAGTCCTAATTCCGATCTAACAATCAACATAGCAAGAGAATCTTGTACATTCTTCTTTGAAAGTACTTTTCTACTTGTATTCGTACATGCATGCACTAAAACACAAATCAACACAAACAATATGATCTTCATATTCTTACCATCTTATATTCCACTTATCATTGTTTCGACTGATTAAAAATTATTTACACTAAGTATACCTGCAACGATCATATGAAAATCGCAGGTTACACTGCTTTAATCTACACAACTTTTACAACAATATCCAGTGGCTACACTTCCATCATTATATTCAAAGTTATTCCACTGCGAAGAAGCCTGTGCATAAGAAACATATACAGACCAATAAGATGCCCCATCCGGACGCCGAACGAAAAGTCTACATTTATCATAATCAGCCTGACTACCTCCCATTACTGTTTTCATGTCCTGTTTGTTTAACTTTGTCGCAAGTTGCAACATTTCATTTAAGTTTTTCATAGGATTTTAGATTTTATGCAGATACTTTACAATCAGGGGTATCGGTTGATTGCCTGTTGTTCTGCAATATAACAACACTTATTCAGATTTCGAACTCTAAATCGGTAAAATACTTCAAATCTTCCAAGCGGTAACTGTCCGGTTGTTTATAATCGTTCATCAACAATAGAGGCTTACTGATTAATCAAATAAACGTTTTGTAACTACAATTTCAGAAGGTCTCTTAGCCTGTTTTTCTACAATATTCCCATTTTCATCGATAAGCATATACCAGGGGATTGAAAAGGATCTTCTCTCACTTCCATTCCAAGTTTGCTCATCCTGAACCAATATGCTTAAATCATTTATAAAAGATCGATTGGCCCGAAAATGAACTCCTTTTAGATCATTTGCATAAACAAGAACCTTCCATTTTTCATCCTGACTATCATCATCTAATGAAATATAAAGAGGAATTACATCGTATTGTTTTAAGACCATATCCAGAGAATCCTTGTATTGAAATTCTCTTCTGCAAGGACCACATGTACTCCTCCATATATCAACATATAATTTTTTCCCCTTCAATTGAGAAATCAGTTCCGAAAAATGATTAATACTATCTCCGTTTTCAATAAAACGGATCGAAGAATCCAGTCCTTCTCCCGCATAAAACGCCATCATTCTATTCATCTGGTCTCGAAAATATTTAAGATAAGGACTTACAGGAAATTTTTTTTCTAAATATTGATAAAGCGAAATGCTTGTCTTTGTATCAAGCTCTCCATCTGTATACAACAAAAGAGCCAATGCTGATTCTAAGATTTTGTCCGAAAAAGACTGCTTTATTTGTTCAAGCCAAAAAGGAAAATGCTGTTCAGAATATAACAATTCCACATTGTTTTCATTTATTCTTTTCATCGAAAACTGCTTGTAAAATTTAATATACTGGAGCAATACATAATTATCCCATGAGGAAGATTTCATTAAATCCTCATCATCCGGTTTATAACGGTCAAAAACTATTTTGTAACGATTTATAATGTCGTCTTCTGTTATATCTGTTTCCTGATTTCTATATATTTTGAGCATATCCCAAGTGGATAAAAATACCGAAACAAAGGCATAAAAACAATCCCTGTCACTAGCTATCAATTTATAAAAGGCCGGTGTGATTTTTTTATTGTCCAGTAATTTTTTGAACTTGGCCAAGTCTTCCTGCTTGCTCCTTTCAATCATTTCATCGCGGGAAAAAGTATCGTTTTTAAACATACTCCAATCCATTACCCCAGGTTCATAATTCAGGATGGATTGATATAACTCTATTCCTTCTTTATTCGGTCCACAGGCTAAAAGCTCATTGTTTTTACCGATAGATATTTCGTAATTTTCTCCCGGTAATACAGGGAGAAGATATTTTTTCCCGGAATCGGATATTTTTACAATAATAAACCTTCCTTCTTTCAAATCGAGCCTTAATTCAAATCTTCCTTTATCATCAGACATAATGGTATCCAAAAAACCATCGTGGCAGATGGCCAAATCCGGATTACTATACAACAATTTCGTTTCCCTACTGATTGCACCGCTGATGGTTGTCGTACGGTTTGTACAACTTAAAATAAAAAATAAACCGATCAGGAAGACAGAAAGGAATAGGACATTTCTACACATAATCATATACAATTAAGTTATAAAACAAGCCTAGGTTTCGGTCATTAATATTGATTTTTGATTTGCAATTATCCTCTAATAAGCACTTCAATCTAAAATCATAAATTCAATTTTATCGTTCAATGTTCAAATTAATCCGACGATCTCACTTAAAAATCGGAAAATTTCCGGTTAATCCGATAAACGCTTTGTAGCTACGATTTCAGAAGGTCTCCTGGCCTGTTTTTCTAAAATATTTCCATTTTCATCGATAAGCATATACCAGGGGATTGAAAAGGATTTTTTTTCATTTCCACCCGGATTCTCATTCTTCTCATCCCGGTACAACTTCCTCAAATCATCGATAAAAGCCCGGTTTGCCCGAAAATGAATACCTCTTAAATTATACGCATAAACGAGTGCTTCCCAGGTTTTATCCTGATTGACTTCATCCAATGAAATATAGAGCGGAATAACATTATTCTGTTTTAAAATTACTTCCAGGGAATCTTTGTATTGAAACTCCTCCCGGCAATAGGCACACCAATTTCCCCATATATCGACATACAATTTTTTCCCTTTTAATTGGGAAATCAGTTCCGAAAAGCTATCGATACTGTCTCCGCTTTCAATAAAACGAATCGAAGGATCTAACTCACTTCCGGTATAAAATGCCAACATCCTATTCATAGGACTCTGAAAATACGGGAGATAAGGACTTTCGGGATATTTTTCCTTAAAATACTGAAAAACGGGTATACTTGCTTTAACCAATTTATTGCTGCTCACTCCTCCATCTCTATATATTAAAAGTGCTAAAACCGGTTCTAAAGTTTCCCCCCGGAAAGATTGTCTGATTTGTTCAAACCAAAAAGAAAAATGCGAATCTGCATTTATTAAACTCTCTATATTATCTCTATTTATGTGTTTTGTAAAATATTGTTTATAAAATTCAATATACCTAAACAATGCATACTTCGCCCATGAAGGAGATTTCATCAGATTTTTGTCATCCGGTTTATACCGGTCAAAAATATTTTGCAACTGCTTCATCGTATTTTCCTCTGCCAGAATACTATTATCTGTTTTCGGACTCCTGTATATTTTTAGCATATCTTGCAAATACAACCCTGCTGAAATAGAAGCATAAAAACAATCCCTGTCACCAACTATTAATTTATAAAAGGATCGGGTAATTTTTTTGTTATCCAGCAACTTTTTAAACCCGGTCAATTCTTCCTGTTTCACTTTTTCAATCATCTCGTCACGGGAAAAAGTATCATTTTCGAAAACCGCCCTCCAATCCATTGCCATCGGCCTTAAGCCTTCATTCCATACAGATTGATACAATTTAATTCCTGCTTCGTTCGGTCCATAGGCTAAAAGTCCATTATTTTCATCAATAGATATTTCGTACTTCTCCCCCGGCTGTACAGGCAAAAGATATTTATTATATCTGGAACCGGAAGTTCTGATAAAAATAAACCGCCCCTCTTTCAAATCGAGTCTTAATTCAAACCTTCCCTGATCATCCGGTACAAGCGTATCCAAAAAACCATCAAAGCACACCGCCAAATCAGGATTGCTATACAATAATTTCGTCTGTTTATCAATCGTACCACTGATGGTTGTCGTACGATTTGTACAACTGGAAATAAAAAATAAACCGATCAGGAAGACAAAAAGGAATAAGACATTTCTACACATATCATATACAATTAAGTTATAGCACAAAACCAGGTTTCGGTCATTGATATTGATTTTTGATTTACAATGATCCTCCAATAAACACCCAATTTAAAATCATAAACTCAATTTTGTCGTTCAGTATTCAAGTAAATCCGATGATCTTCCCCAAAAACCGGAAAATTTCCGGTTAATCCGATAAACGTTTTGTAGCTACGATTTCAGAAGGTCTCCTGGCATGTTTTTCTAAAATATTTCCATTTTCATCGATAAGCATATACCAGGGGATTAAAAAAGATTTTTTCCCTTTTTCTCCCCCCCAATACAATTTCAAATCATCGATAAAAGCCTGGTTTGCCCGAAAATGAAACCCTTTTAAATGATTAGCATAAACAAGGGCCTTCCATTTTTTATTCTGGTTTTCATTATCCAATGATATATAAAGAGGGGTTATATCATGCTGCTCTAAAATTATTTCCAAAGAATCCTTGTATTGAAATTCTTTTCTACAAGGAGCGCACCAGGTTGCCCATACATCAACATACAATTTTTTCCCTTTAAACCGGGAAATCAATGCTGATAAACTGTTTATACTATCACTGTTTTCGGTAAAGCGGATCGAAGGATCGGATTTATTCCCCGTGTAAAGCGCTATCGTTTCATTCATTTGTTCTTCAAAATAGTTAAGATAAGGACTGGCAGGATATTTTTCTTTAAAATACCGATAAGCCGGAATACTCGACTCTACCTCTGAACCTTTTCTGTATATTAAAAGAGCCAAGGCCGATTCTAAACGATTACCCGAAAAAGATTGCTTTGTCTGTTCAAACCAAAAAGAAAAATGCTGTTCAGGATCTATTAAGCTTTCTATACAGTCCCGGTCGATATGCTTTTTTAAGTATTGCAGATAAATTTCCGTATACATAAACAATGCATACTCTGTCCATGAAGGAGATTTTATAAAATCTTTATCATCCGGTTTATACCGGTCAAAAATATTTTGCAACTGCTTCATCGTATTTTTCTCTGCCAAAATACTCTCGTCGGTTTCCGGCCTCCTATATATTGCCAACATATCCCATAAATTCAACCAAGCCGCAACAAAAGCATAAAAACAATCTCTGTCATCATTTATTAATTTATAAAAGGACGAAGTAATTTCCTTATCGTCCAGTAATTTTTTGAATTGGGTTAATTCTCCTTGCTTGATCTTTTTAATCATTTCATCACGGGAGAGTGTATCATTTTTAAATATACTCCATTTCATTGTATATGGATCATAATTCAATACGGATTGATACAGTGCTATCCCTTCTTTATTTGCTCCATCAACCGAAAATTCGTTGTTTTTACCGATAGATATTTCGTAATGTTCCCCCGGCAAAACAGGAATAAAATATTTATTTCGGGAATCAGGCATTTTTAAAATCATAAACCTCCCTTCTTTCAAATTGAATTTTAATTCAAACCTTCCCTGATCATCCGGTACAAGCGTATCCAAAAAATTATCAAAGCACACCGCCAAATCCGGATTGCTATACAATAACTTCGTCTGTTTATCAATCGTACCGCTAATGGTTGTCGTACGGTTTGTACAACTGACCAGGAATACTAAACCTGTTAAAAATACCAAAAGAGAGAAAACCTTTCTGTACATACTATGATCATATTAAGTTATAAGATAAACCCAAAGGCTGACAAAGTAGCAAAAGAAGCTATCACTCATATTTTGCTTTTTAAATAAATTAATGTATATTTATGGCAATAAATATACAATACAATTCGCAATAATTATCTAATTAAAATACAAAATTCACCTAATCAATCTAATCAAAATATATTATTTCAATTAAATTTGCACCACACAAACAACTCACAATCAACAAATAACTAATTCCATCATGAATTATTCGAATAATATAGTTCATTATTTTAGTATAATATTTATCACTTGATATATAATTTATAATACATGAAAAAATATCTTGTTATATCCGTATTCTATGTTTTGGCATTATTTACCATTTCACAAGCAATATGGATTAACAGGATAACAAAATGGAACAAAATCTTTCGGGAAAATGGATTGGAAAGGTCTTCGAATGTCATTATAAAACATCAGGAAAAACCCGATTCCATAAATCAATCGAATTTACAATCAGTACATAGAGAATCCAAAAATAATTTTATCCTTCCCTCGAACCCCAACGCTTATAAAAAACAAATTCTCAATGAAAACAAAACCATCAACCCTTTATTTTGCAGAGAAAAAAGCATACAGATACCCGACAATACAATAAAATGCATCTCACTCGGATTTTTACCGGAAACAAATCATCTACAATTTCTATTTAAACCATTCAGTATTATAGAGATAGAGCTTCTTCCCGCCTGTCTGACAGAAATATCTGTAATCATATTCTCTTTTATCTTTTTCATGTTACTGTGGTTATTACGACGGCAAAACCGTCGGTTACAATCACAAAAGAAGTACACAAGAAGAATTATACATGACTTAAAATCCCCCCTGTCTTATGTCTATTCCATGCTGAATGTTCTTGAATTGAGCGAAGGAGATATCCAAAAATCAAAACAACTCATCATTGGAAAATTGTACATAAAAAACTTAACTGCCAATATCGACCGATTACTGTCAGAAATCAGACTAAATGAAAAAAAAATAATCTTGCACCGAAGCAGCTATGATATTGAATCACGCAGCACAGAGCTTATAAACGAATTCAGAATAATTTATAATGAAAAAAAGATTACTTTCTCACTGGATATTCCTCCGAATACAGAATTATTATATGTCGACCCGTTCTATTTCGATAATTGTCTCCGGAATTTATTCGACAATGCTATTAAATATTCCGGAAACGAACCGATTATTACGATGGCTTGTACCCAGTCTGAAGAAAAGACCAGTATTATCATTACTGACAACGGTATTGGAATTTCACGGAATAACCGGAAAAAAGTGTTCCGCTCGTTCTTCCGCTCCGCAGAGGCCCCAGTGGTAAAAGGACATGGCATCGGATTAGCGTTCGTCCGCCAAATTGTAAAAATACACGGAGGCAAACTTGACCTGCAAAGTGTTCCTGAAAAAGGCAGCACTTTTACTATAACGCTCCCAAACAAAATAGTCAAATCATGAAATCAATAAAGATACTATTTATCGACGACGATATTCACCTGGGAAATATTATCACCTCCGGACTTTCATTGTTAGGCTATAAGGTACATTTCCAAAACTCTCTGTTTGCCGTTGAAGAGATTATCTCACAATTTTCACCGGCAATTATAATATTGGATGTCGAAATCGGAAATGATAACGGAATCGAAAAAGCACGGGAACTTATCAGAAAATATCCTTGGATCCCTGTACTATTTGTTTCTTCCCACACGGATATATCTTATATTACAGAAGGAATTGCAGCCGGAGGAATCTGTTACATCCGGAAACCCTTCGATATAAAAGAACTGGAAGCTTATATCCTTCGTTTTGCACAGCAAGAATCATCTTCATCAACAATCAAAATAGGTAATAACTACACATTTCATACAACAACAAGTGAATTGTTCTGTAATGAATTACTCATCAAAAAACTCAGCCCTTTGGAAAAAAATACATTGCTGTTATTTTGGGAAAACCAAAATACACTGGTATCATTGGATCTTCTGGCTAAAACATTATGGGGAAAGAAGTATTCCGCAGATGCAGAAGCAAGTATCTACAACCTAATATTTAAATTACGCAAATTATTAAATTATGACAGACAACTCTCTATTAGCACAATAAAAGGCCTTGGATATCAAATGAACATACTTTAATCTCCCTTCTGTCAATAATCTCATAATATAAAAGGTCAGCAAAATATGCCGACCTTTCTATTCTACAATTCTCATTAAGAGTATGAAATTGTAAATTTTAATTTAAAATCTACAATCATTTCTCTTTCGCCATTATTTGCTTTCATTACCACTGACCAGATCGTAACCGGCGGTGATTCCTTTGATGACAGAAGAACTGAAACCGTTGTGTTCCATAGTATTGATGGCCGTAATTGTCACGCCCTTAGGAGTACATACCTTATCGATTTCCCTTTCCGGATGATGCCCCGTCTCCAGAATGAGTTTTGCAGCACCGAGCATAACCTGGGAAGCAATCTGATGAGCCTGTGCCGAACTGAAGCCGATCTCGATACCTCCCTGAGCCATCGCCCGCATAAACCGCAAGGCAAAAGCGGTTCCACAGGAAGCCAATACAGTCACCGCCGGCATCATCGTTTCCGGTATCTCGATACATAAACCCATCTTGCTGAACAAACGGCTGACTTTGGCTTTATTCTCCTCACTTTCTCCGGCATGAGCCACAGCCGTCAACGACTCACAAAACTCTGCCGCCGTATTCGGCATCACCCGAAAAAGAGGAATATTCCCGACAATGGCTTTCAACTCTGCAATGGTCTTACCGGAAATAAAAGAAATTAAAATATGACGTCCCGGCTCGAAACTATCTTTCAACTCTTCCAAAACCCGCGGTCCGACATAAGGTTTCAACGCCACAATCACAATTTCCGAATCCCGGATAGCCTGCCGGTTGTCCGTCGTAATGCGAACCCCGAATTCATCCTTCAAAGGCTGTATGGCCTCCATTATGATATTCGTTACCGTCATATCTTCCGGTTGTACAATCCCGCTCTTTACCAATCCTTTTACAACGGAAGAGCCGATATTTCCTCCACCAATCAATGCTACTTTCATATCTATATATTTTTTGTAATTAGTATGCTGTTCCCAC
This sequence comes from Culturomica sp., assembly GCF_003524185.1. Taxonomy (NCBI): domain Bacteria; kingdom Pseudomonadati; phylum Bacteroidota; class Bacteroidia; order Bacteroidales; family Odoribacteraceae; genus Culturomica; species Culturomica sp. The sequence goes on along the minus strand of NZ_DOED01000010.1, from coordinate 33,094 downwards.
ACTTTTCTTCTCCGCAATCTTCCCTGTTTTCCCCACATTCTGCTACAAACCCAAAACAGGATTCAATTTCAAATGAAAAAACAATTTGATTGCAAATCTGTTCACCATTTATTCAGAATTTACAATCTACAATTAAATGCCATTCAAATATTGCGGCAAGTTACAGAGAATATAAAGAATGAACAAATCTAAAAATGAAAACATAATCCTTATTTATCTCCCGAAAACCCTGCCTATAAAATTTTTCTCATTTTCTTTGATTTTTATTTGGTTTATAAAATAAACCATTTTATATTTGCAATACAAGCAAGTGAGATGCGCACTCCTTGCTTATTTTAAACAACATGTGGTTTATAAAATAAACCGATTAACAATCACAACTAAATCTATTTCATTATGAAAACCATTCAGAAATTCAATTCCACAAACAGACAAATGTCATGCCTCAGATATGCATTACTCTCCATCCTTACCATGAGTAGTTTTTCAATATTATTTGCTCAGGATGTAAAGGTTGATATCCGCGGTATCCGCAACGATAAAGGAAGCATTTTAATCATGGCGCAAGCCGGCAAAGATTCGAAACCGATATACAATCAGGAAAAAGCCAATAAAGGGAATATCAGCATCACCTTGAAAGCAATCCCCTGGAAAGAATTTACAATTTCTGTCTTTCACGATGAAAACGGAAACTGGCAAATGGACATGGATGAGCAAGGTATGCCGGCAGAAGGATACGGGAGAAAAAATTGCCAACTACAACAAGACACCACAACAAATGTCAAAATCAAATTATTCTACCCCGAAATTAAAGAATAGACACGATGAAACCTTCTATTTATCTGCTCGTCATCGGTCTGCTGGTACATTTATCCCTATGGTCACAGTCGTCTGCTACGACTGTGATCTATTCCGGACACTTGTCGGATACAACAGGTAAAAGCATCGGATATGCGACCCTGCTTTTATGTTCCCCGGATAACAAACAAACAGGAACGGTAACGGACAGTTCAGGCCATTTTCAATTGCAGATTTCTCCGGGTATTTATCAGATAACAATACAATGCCTGGGTTATGATCTAATCAGTAAAAATATCAGTATAACAACCTCCCTCTATGATAGCATACAAATGAAACCGATGGCTCATTTACTGAAAGAAATAGCCGTACATGCTCATCCGGTCGAACGAAAAGCCGATCGTTACATTGTACGGATTTCTCCGACAGCCGATAAAGACGGAGTCGAATTACTACAATCGGCCCCGGGAGTATGGCTGGCCGGGGACCGTCTTTCCATCAACGGAGCAAGCGGCACGAAAGTTTTTGTCGATAACCGGGAAATCAAACTAAGCGGCGAACTATTGATGACTTATCTCCGTTCTTTAAAATCGGAAAATATCTTACGAATAGAGGTCCTCCCCATGGCCGGAGCCGACCGGGATGCCAATGCACAAGGCGGTATAATACATATCGTTTTACGTCGCCCCACAGACAATGGATTATTGGGTAGCTTGTCCGCAACCACAGCTTTTGCTCCCTCCCTCCGGTATTACCAACCCGAAGGAAATCTGAACATACACAGCGGAAAATGGGATGGGTATGTTTCCGCCTCGGGGATATTTATCCCTCAAAACAGAGCCCGGTTAAATTCGATGCGGTATTATCCGGAACCAGAAAAACATTTTTCAGGTCTGACGGCAATGCAACAAAACATTCGCTACCACACCGTCCGCACAGGGGTCGTATTTACAGCAGACACCCTGAATAATATCGGTGCCGAATTCGAATATATCCGGCGTTCATACACCTGGAATACCTCAAGTCATGCTGATTTTTCTACTCCCTGCTATTCGTCGGAAAGTACCGGCAAATACCGTCAGCGCGAAGCATACGACATGTACTCAGGTACGGTAAACTACCTTCGGAAATTAGACTCCCGGGGATCGGTTTTAAAATTCATAACCGATTTTACCTCGAAAAATTCACAAGGGAACAACGACTATAAAGTCATTCAACAAATTAAAAAGCAGATCAACGACACCATTTACCGTTCCCGGTCATCCATAGATTATCGGATTGCTACGGCAGATTTTTTCTGGAAGCAACAAATACGGAAAAAATCATATATCCAGGCCGGTGTCAAATACACCTATACGGACATGGAAGACAACGCACACTATGAAGGTCTTACGCCAGCTAAGGAATGGACTTCAATTCCGGTTTATGATTATAGTCTCGATTATCAGGAAGACATAGGAGCTCTATATACCACCTATGCATCAGATCGAAAACAGTGGTCATTTCACATCGGGTTAAGAGGTGAATATACCCGGACCACCGATCGGAGCAATCATTTAAAAAGAAGATATTGGGACTGGTTTCCTCACATCGACCTAAGTTATGCTTTTGATCCGGTCAAACAATGGCTACTCATCGGCCAATATGCCCGAAATATCGAGCGCCCGGCATTTTCCGCACTGAATCCCAATAGGATACAGACATCCGAATATACTTATCAAATCGGCAATCCGGCTTTACATCCGACCTATATCCATCGGTTCAGTGCAACCCTGGTGTACAATTATCATTATACCTTAACCATCGGAGGAAACTTACACCGGGATCTGATTCGTGAATTCGGTAAACAGGATGCCGAAAATTCCGATATCTCTTACATCACCTATGAAAACCATTACCGGGAAAATCATTGGTTTGCAGTACTCAGTATCCCCTGGCAACCCCTTTCCTGGTTTCATCTGACAGGAAATATTATCGGAGTCCGGCAATGCATTAAAATGTATAAAAAAAGCCCTTACAACAACCATTATCTCTATTTCGGTAATGTTATGACATCGTTTTACATTCCCCGGAATTATACGCTGGAACTTCGATATAACGGAAACAGCCGTCTCTACTCGGGAAATAGTGAAGTAGCACCTTATCACACCCTTCACGCCCGTATAAGTAAAAAATGGAAAGAAGGGAAATGGATATTTACTTTAAAAGCCGACAATCTTCTCAATCGTAAAAACAGCTATGTCAGTCATATTGAAGAATATACAACCGAAAGCATATACGATTCGGCAATAAACGGCAGGTCTTTAAAATTGAGTTTAACCTGGCATTTCAATCAGGGACAAAAAATTAAAAAAATTACCGTAGAGAAAAATTCGGCTGAAGAAAGAAACCGGTTAAATGAAAAAACAGATAACAACAGGTAAAACACAGACAAACACCTCCGGCAAAGCCGGTATTGTGTGATCAATCTAAAATCGTAAACCTAAAAATCTACAATCAATACGTAGGTTTATTAAATAAACAAAGTTAATTTTGAAACGAAATTCATTACATCATGGAAGACAAAAGAATCTCTGAAAAAGAAAGTTTGGAATTGATCGCCCAAATGATCAAAGACACCCAGGAAAATATCGCTCGCTATGCTGCTTATCCTTTCCTGATATGGGGATATACGACAGTTGGAATTTCAATTGCAATCTGGTATCTCTACTTACAAACGGGCTCACACCAAGTAAATTATCTCTGGCCGGCTCTGCCTCTGATTGCCGGACCGCTTACCTGGTATTTTTCCGGAAAGAATAAAAGAGAAGGTGTAAAAAACTACGTGGACCGGATCACCAATCAAATATGGATTGTATTCGGTTTGGTCGGAATGACGCTATCGGCTCTGTCATTTATGATCCGTATCGACATTTTATTTATCATTCCTTTACTCATGGGCATGGGTACCACCTTATCCGGCTGTGTTACCAGATACAGGCCTCTTATTATTGCAGGAACAATCGGTACGGCGCTTTCATTCTCCATTCTTTTCATTCAGGGAACGGACAAGCTACTGGCTTTTGCTGCAATCTTTATCGTAATGATGGTTATTCCGGGACACATCCTTAATAAACACATGAAACAATGTTTAAAGAATTAGATCCCCTCCTACACTCTCAACTTCGCTTAGCGATCATGTCGATTCTTCTTTCAGCAGAAGAAGCAGATTTCGTGTATCTGAAAGAAAAAACTGAAGCTACGGCCGGAAATATCAGTATACAATTGGATAAATTGAGTCAAGCAGGCTATATCGACGTGGAAAAAAGCTTTGTCGGGAAGAAGACCCGTACTGTCTGCCGGATTACCCCCACAGGTAAAAAGGCGATTGCCGAATATGTGGAAACATTAAAAAGTTACCTGAAAAAATTATAAAACAGCCGCAACTGTCATTTTATACCCCGGACCGGATGATAAAAACCTTTCAACCTCCCCTCAGGTCCGGGGTTTACAAATCAGAAAGATTAATAAATCCAATAGAATATAAAATACATCATAGCAAAATTAAAACCCGCATGAGCCAAAACAGCTCCGGTAATAGAATCACATAATAGCTTGCAACGGAAAAACACCTGACTGACAGAAAACATACACACAACCCAAAGCAATGCCGGTAACACGGAGAAATGCCAATAGCCGGCATCGTAAATGATCCCGAAATGAGCCAAATGAGTCAACGCAAATGCCAAACTATCGAAAAACGAGGCTTTGACTTCCCCAAAACGATTCACAAAACTACCGTGAACAACTCCACGGTATAAAAATTCTTCCCCTATCGGACTAAATAACATACTGGGAATTACGGCAATGGAAAAATAAATCAACTTATCGGAATCAGCAAGACCGGAAGGAACTCCCCCCGACCTCGATATATAGACAAAAGCATGATCTAAAGTGATTTGATACAATAAAGTAAATATCCCAAATACGACGGCACAGGACAATACACCCAATAAAAACGAAACAAGCAAATGCCGATAATGCCCCGGACGCTTCAACCCTATTTTCTTCCGCCCTTTTTTCGTCAAAAAAACGAAAGGGGTAAACCACATCAGAAAAAAGATAATGAATGCAAAATTATACGTACCCGAGACATTAGCCTCAAGTACCAATACAAAACGAGGAATTCCGAACAATAACACTAAAAACAAACCGAACGCCCAGTTATATCTGAAAAAACGCGTCCATAAACTCCGCAACAAACCGTCATCCATATCCATAGTTACAGCGTACTTTATCCCGATCACTATATTGCAAAGCTACCGATTAATCAATTCCCGAATATCATCGGCAGAATAAACGTAAGTTTTACCGTCCGGGTCCATTACAGTAAGGTGTTTGTCATCACTGAAAAACAATTCATCCAATTCCTGTTTCAAAATTTCGCGGGAAACGGAATGCATCGTATTTCCACGAGCCGGAGCAAAATCTTTCACATTTTGTAAGAATAAAATCTGAGCAAACAGGGCTACACGTATTTCTTTCTCCGAAGCTTTGGACCGTTTCTCTTTATCCACCAATACATCGTATTTCCAATTAACAAAATTAGATATCGCTTGCTTATTTTTAGGATCCAGCTTATATGCTTTCCAATAATAATCAACGGCACCAGACTGTTGCATAGAATACCCGCAAGCCATTCCGCACATCACAGCCAATTGAGAAAGAAACTGAGGATCCGGCTGAAGCTGATCTTCAATTTCCAGAAAAACCTGTAAAGCTTTTCTGGGCTCTCCGCTCTTCGCTAACGATTCCCCATACCGCATCGCCACTTCCATATCCGTCCGATTGCCTTGTTTATCCCGGAAAAGGGAGTCAGCCAAAGCCAAAGGTAGTAAAGCCTCCTTAAAATGTTTCTGTTGATAACGCGCCAATCCAAGATATTTATAATTAAATCGCACAGAATCACCTCCTACAATCAATTCATCAAATGTTTTCTCACATTTCCCGAAACGTTTTGCCACATACTCCAAGACCCCACGCGTTTGCTTTACTGTATTCAAATGAGGTGAATACACCAAAGCCGTATCGACCATATCTAAGGCATAATCGACAAAATCAGTAAACATATTTTGATCGGCCAGCATTACATTAATAGCTTTCACCGCCGTCCCCCCGTCCGCAGGATCCAACCAAAAAGCATCACAATAACTCCGGGCTGCACCGGTACTCAATCCAATCTCCACATAACAATCTCCTAATCTCTTCAATAAGGTTGCATTTGTCGTATCTGCCCCGGCCAATCGAAGATACACCGGTACAGCTTTCAACGTTTTCCCGGTTTGCTGATACAAACGGGCCAACTGATAGTTTATCGCAAAATCCAAAGAATCCTCCCCGGCCAGCTTCTCATACGCACCAACGGCATCTACTGTTTTGCCTGCTAAGGCAAGTACTCTGGCAATTGCAATACGGGCCTCCCGGTTCGTCGTGTCCGCCAGTAACCATTGCTTATAATAACGATAAGCATCCTTATACCGCAATACACCTTCACTTGCCTTCCCCGCATAAAACAACAAATCCGAAATCTTTACCCCGGCATTATTCAATGAATCCACACATTTTAACGCCTCGTAGTAGCGATTTTTTGCCATTAAGCTTTCGACTTTTCGCAGAGGTTCTTCCTGTGCATATAAAACAGTGCCCCAAACGACAAAAAAACATATCAAACAGTATCTCATAATACAATCCTATTTTATTGTATAAAGAAATAGATATTCCATTTAAAATACAAATTTTTTCAACTAAAATTATAGTTATACCATTTTTAGCTCAAACACGTCAAAAAACTTTCTAATAAAATTTACAAAGCAACTGCATTCGATAGAAAAAATCTTATCTTTACCTCGATAAAAGTCATTATTTCATTCAGTTTATCGATTTAAAAAGCTTTATATTTCAGTTTCATTTTAACCGTCCTTGTTGGAAAGATTGTTGAAATCTGAATATTTTATTTAAAAAATTAAACAAAATTATGAAAACATTTCTTGGATTGCTCCTATTATTTCTGAGCATACATCTCCCCGGCCAAGCCCGAAACAATGATCTCCGGATTCTTATAGGCGGAAATGCTTACGTCACTGCATACCAGGACGGAGCAAAAATCACCGACAACGGTATTTTAAACTGGACTGACCCAAGCTCCGTTATCAGTATATTTTTTTACGCCGGTGAAGCCGGCTCTTTCGATCTATCTGTATTCGGAAAAGGGCATTCCCGTATCAAAGTCAGTTGTAACGGTCAAAACCGACCGATAACGCTAAATTCGGATTATTATACAGCCATACCGGCAGGAACATTTCAAATCAGTTCACCGGGCTATGTGCGCATCGATCTGCAAGGCCTTAGCAAAGAAGAAGCCAGTTTCGGTATTATCAGGGAACTCATTGTTTCAGAATTGAAAGGAGAAACCCATTACGTAAATAACTTCTCCTCATATTGGGGAAGACGCGGTCCGTCCGTTCATTTAAGCTATACCATGCCGACGGAAACTACGGAATGGTTTTACAATGAAATTACAGTACCCAAAGAAGGTGAAATTCTACACAGTTATTACATGGCCAACGGCTTCGGGGAAGGATACTTCGGTATACAATACAATTCACCGACAGAAAGAAGAGTATTATTTTCAGTATGGAGCCCCTTCAATACCCAAGACCCGAACGAAATACCGGAAGAGGATAAAATCAAAGTATTACGCCGCGGCGAAGACGTTCATATCGGAGAATTCGGGAATGAAGGTTCGGGAGGACAAAGCTATCTGATTTACAACTGGAAAGCGGGTACCACCTACAAATTTTTAACCCACATCAAACCCGACGGGAAAGGAAATACGATTTATACCGCTTATTTCTATGCCACGGACGAAAACCGCTGGAGACTTATCGCCAGTTTTTTACGTCCCAAAACAGACACCTGGTATACCCGGGCCCATTCGTTTTTGGAAAATTTTAATCCGGAACAAGGCTACCTTGCACGCAGCGTTCAGTTTTCCAACCAATGGGCTTTAGGACAAGACGGTATCTGGCGGGAAATGACCGAGGCCGGTTTTACGTATGATGCAACTGCCAACGCGGGTGTACGTTTGGATTACCAGGGCGGTCTTCTCCCGGATAAACAGGCTTTCTACTTAAAAAACGGAGGATTTTTTAATGAGCATACAGCTTATGGGACCAAATTTGAACGGGAAGGCCGGAAAAAAGCTCCGAAAATCAATTTCAAAATGCTGGAAACACTCTGATCCTTATATCCGGCCTGAAGACAGGATCCCTCCTCCAAGCAACCGGTTGCCGCAATAAAGGGCAACCGGTTGTCCCGGAGCCAGGGCCCAGGCCGGATTTTCCAAATAAATCCGCAAGCGGCTTTCACCGATTTCCCGGACATTTGCATTTCCGGCCGGATTCAATCCCAAACCCCGTACTTTCACTTCAATATTTTCCAACTCTAAATCTGTCCGATCGATCAGGTTCACCTGTTCGATTTCCAATACATGTTGAAACAAACCGTTTTTACGATCCGCAACAATCAGATTTTGCCCGGCACATATTTCTTTTACATACAACGGCTCATTCCCGATAACCGGCATACCCCGCTTTTGTCCGACCGTATAATTCAATAAACCGGTATGCTGTCCGATTACATGTCCGTCGGTATCCCGGATATCTCCGGGTACAGGTTTACAGATCCGTCCGGAATAATGAAAAATAAAATCTCTGTAATCCCTACCCTCCAGAAAGCATATTCCCATACTTTCCTTTTGATACGCCAAATCTGCATATCCGTAATCCTGAGCCATTTTTTTTACCTGGACTTTGGTAAAATCACCCAAAGGAGTAAGCGCACGCATCAATAACTTCTCTTTCACTCCCCATAAAAAATAGGATTGGTCCTTTACCGCATCCTCTCCCTTACAGACATACCAATGTCCCGCCAAAGGCAAAATCTTCACATAATGCCCGGTAGCCACTTTCTCCACACGCATTTCATCGGCAACCTGTAACAACAAGCTCCATTTCACGGTATTATTACACAAAGCACAAGGATTGGGCGTCCGGCCCTCCGAATATTCCTGCACAAACACATCCACAACCTGACGACGGAACAATTCCTGCCCGTCATACCTTAACAATTCAATCCCTAAATCCCGGCACAAAGAGTCAAGTTGCGGCTTTTCCTTGTCATCCCACAATTGCAGATGTACCCCGATCACCTCATAGCCTTGTTGCTTCAATAGCAGAGCCGTCACAAAACTATCGACTCCACCGCTCAAACCGACCACCACCGATTGTCTCATAACACTCAGGCAAAAAAGAGATAAGCAATAACAATAGCGGCAATGATACCGGCAAAATCGGCAATCAATCCGCAAGGAACTGCATAACGTGTATTTTTAATGCCGACAGCACCGAAATAAACAGCGATAATATAAAAAGTAGTATCAGTAGCCCCTTGAAAAGTCGCAGCCAAACGTCCGGCAAAAGAATCAGCCCCATATGTATTCATCGTATCGATCATCAATCCCCGGGCCCCGCTGCCACTCAATGGTTTCATCAAAGCCGTCGGCAATGCTGCCACAAAATCTGAATTAAATCCCATCCCTTCCACCATACGTTCGATACCGCTCATCAGGACATCCATCGCCCCAGAAGCCCGGAATACACCTATAGCCACCAATATAGCAATCAGATAAGGAATAATTTTCACAGCCACGGAAAAACCTTCCTTAGCTCCGTCGATAAAAGCTTCATATACGTTTATCCGCCGGATAAACGCCATGACAATGAAAGAAATAATAATCGAAAAGAGCACAACATTACTGACGACACCGGATACCGTGGCAATCATTTCTTTATCCAGAGTCGAAAAATACCAGATTATCCCGGCGATCAGCAATGTTCCGCCACCCAGATAAGCCAGTATCACCTTATTCAATAAATTGATACGCTGCCAAATGGCAACGGCAATCAAACCGACCAGGGTCGAAAAGTAAGTTGCTAATAAAATGGGAATAAAAATATCTGCCGGATTAACTGCTCCCAATTGAGCCCGGTAAACCATTATCGACACCGGCACAATCGTCAGACCCGATGTATTCAGCACCAGAAACATGATTTGAGCATTCGTCGCTGTATCTTTACGTACATTCGTCTCCTGCATCTGCTGCATGGCCTTCAATCCCATCGGAGTCGCCGCATTATCCAATCCCAGCATATTAGCCGCAATATTCATCATGATCGATCCGTAAGCAGGACTATCGGCAGGTAATTCCGGAAAAAGACGACGAAAAAACGGATGAATCAAACGCGACATAACTCCTACAGCTCCCCCCTTCTCTCCGACCTTCATAATTCCCATCCACAACGTCAGGACGCCCGTCAATCCTAAGGAAATCTCGAATCCGGTCTTCGACATATCGAATGTCGATTTCATCATTTGCCCGAATACTTCCGTATCCCCGTCGAAAACCAACTTAAATAAGGCAACGATAAAAGCCGCGACAAAAAAGAATATCCAAATGTAATTCAGAACCATCCCGAAAGTTTAAATTTATGATTTACGACCTGAGAAAATCCGCCAAATCGTAAATCAAAAATAATATCACACCAAACCTTTACAGGCTTTCAATGTATTCTGCAACAACGATACAATTGTCATCGGTCCGACACCACCGGGAACCGGTGTAATATAAGAACATTTCGGCGCTACATTCTCAAAATCCACATCCCCGGCCAACCGGAAACCGGACTTCGTTTTATCCGAAGCTATCCGATGAATCCCCACATCCACAACAACGGCACCTTCCTTTACCATATCGGCCGTAACAAAATGAGGCTTACCCAAGGCTACGATCAGAATATCCGCCTGTAATGTATATTCTTTAATATCAGGCGTCCGGCTATGACAAATCGTCACCGTACAATCGGCATATTCCGCTTTACGGGACATCAGAACAGACATCGGCGTACCGACGATATTGCTACGCCCGATAACGACGCAGTGCTTTCCCTGAGTCGGGATATGATAACGCTTCAGCAATTCTACAATTCCCGCCGGCGTTGCCGGTAAATAAGTCGGCAAACCGGTAACCATTTTTCCGACATTGCAAGGATGAAAACCGTCTACATCCTTATCCGGATCGATAGCCAGCAATATCTTTTGTTCCGATATATGTTTCGGAAGAGGAAGCTGTACAATATAGCCGTCCACATCCGTATCCGCATTCAGTTTTTCAACGACTTCCAGCAATTGCTCTTCTGTCATATCCGCAGAATAACGTAGTTCTGTACTTTTAAATCCGACTTCCCGGCAAGCCTTTACCTTGCTGGCGACATACGTTTCACTGGCCGCATCATTACCGACCAATACCGCAACCAAATGAGGCACTTTTTTCCCCTCTGCCTTCAACCGGACAACTTCATCAGCCAGCTCTTGCTTGATCTGTGCCGAAATCTTTTTTCCATCTATTAACTCCATGACGACTATTTTGTATCCAAAATTGAATTTCAGTTTATTTTCTCATCCCGGGCATACGCTTCATCATATTACCGCCTGAAAGCATTTTCATCATTTTCTTGGATTCTTCGAATTGCTTCAACAGGCGATTTACATCCTGTACCGTCGTGCCGCTGCCTTCCGCAATACGTTTTCTCCGGGAGCCATTGATAACTTCCGGATTTTCTCGCTCGCCGGGAGTCATTGAATGGATAATCGCCTCCACACTTTTAAACGCATCGTCATCGATATCTATATTTTTCAAGGCCTTTCCGACACCCGGAATCATAGATGCCAATTCCTTGATATTACCCATCTTCTTAATCTGTTGGATCTGTCCCAAAAAGTCATTGAAATTGAACTGATTCTTAGATAGCTTTTTCTGCAACTTCTTGGCTTCCTCTGCATCAAACTGTTCCTGTGCCCGTTCTACCAAAGACACGATATCTCCCATCCCCAGAATCCGGTCGGCCATACGTTCCGGATGGAAAGCATCTACCGCCTCCATTTTCTCTCCGGTCCCGACAAATTTAATCGGTTTATTAACCACCGTACGAATAGATAAGGCAGCACCACCCCGGGTATCACCATCCAGTTTCGTCAGGATTACACCGTCAAAATTCAATCTTTCATTGAATTCCTTCGCCGTATTCACCGCATCCTGTCCCGTCATCGCATCCACAACGAATAACGTCTCATTCGGATCGATTGCTTTTTTAATCGCCGCAATCTCCGCCATCATCTGCTCATCTATCGCCAAACGACCGGCCGTATCGACGATAACCACATCATTTCCGAACGAACGGGCCTGCTTGATCGCATCCAAAGCAATCTTTACAGGGTCTTTTGTCGTCTCATCCGTATATACCGGAACCTCTATCTGCTCACCCAACACGCGCAACTGCTCGATAGCAGCCGGACGATAAACGTCACAAGCAACCAACAAAGGTTTTTTACCCCGTTTGTTTTTCAGCATATTGGCCAGTTTACCGGAAAAGGTCGTTTTACCGGACCCCTGAAGACCCGACATCAAAATAATAGCCGGATTGCCTTTCAGATCTATATCCACATTGTGTCCACCCATCAATTCGGCCAACTCGTCGTGTACGATCTTTACCATCATCTGGCCCGGTTTTACAGCCGTGAGTACATTCATACCCATTGCTTTCTCTTTCACCCGGTTGGTAAAATCTTTCGCAATTTTATAGTTAACGTCAGCATCCAACAAAGAGCGCCTTACCTCCTTCAAAGTCTCTGCGACATTTATTTCTGTTATCTTTCCCTGGCCTTTTAATATCTTAAACGAACGTTCCAGTTTCTCCGATAGATTCTCAAACATAATTCTATATATTTTTATTTATTTAATTCTCGATTTACCATCTCACCGGGCAATTCACGCCTTTTTTCCCATATTCTTTAATACCACGAATGTTTTGTCTATCAATGTATTATCCACAACAACAGTAAACTCATTGGTCGAAGAAATCACTTCCGTAAGATTAATACCTTCCCAGGACAGCTCCTTCATAATACTATAATAAAAACCGGGCTGCATACTATTCCCTTTCGGTAACTTCAACGTGACAGAAGACAACGCATTCTGTTTAAACAAACAAACCTCATCTTTAAAATAATTGAGTATCAGCTCCTCCATCGTATCGCTCACAACAAGATTCGTCTCAAAAACCCCCTGTACCATCGTATAGAAAACCTCCTCATTCCTCACTAATTTTTTCAATACCTCAATATGACACTCCAACAAGGTAGATGAATTTTTGAAAGTATAATCACATAAATTACTCCGTAAAATAATATCCCCCATATTATTCAACAACTTATTCAACTGCACTTGTTCCCGGATCTGTAAATAGGGTGCCAACCGATTTAACGACATTACAATTGCTCCGGTATTCACTTCTTTCTGCAACATTTTTTCCACTTCAGGCTGTAATTGCCGGGCCAATGCAGAAACATTAATAATGCCGGCAGCTAAAGACTCTGACAGATAAGGACGATGTTTTACAATTTCTTCAACCGCATGTGAAATACTTATCATGATCTATTCTGTTTAATTTTCAACAAAAATACAAAATTCCTTTATATGATACGTCCTTTATACCAAAAATTATACAGTTTTTCATTTCCGGCAAACAGCCTGCATGGTGTCAGTAAAGTTTTATCCATTCGTAGCCATTCCCCGTAGCATCCATATAACGGATAAAATCCGCCGTTCTGATTGCTAAAGAAGCCCGGTTATCATTCGGATGGAAAGATAACTTCCCGGCCTGTTTCAAATTTTCGTCCAGAAATACATAGACATGATGCTCACTATCGTTGACCAAACCGAAAGGACTCACCGAACCGGGTTTCAACCCCAGATATTTCTCCATTCTCTTTTCAGAGGCAAAAGATAATTTTCCTTGCTTCAACAGATGTTCCAGATCGTGTATAGCCAGCGCCCGGTCACAATGAAAAATAACCAGGTAATGCCGGTTTCCTTTGTGATTCCGAAAAAATAAATTCTTACAATGTGTACTATCCAGATTTTTCCAGTATTGACGTGCAATTTCTATCGTCGGCGCTTCCGGATGCTCCAGATAATCAAATCCGATACCTAAATCTTTCAGCGTATCGTATACCTTTTGTTGTCCTATCATCATTCCCAATAATTTGAAGTATACAATTTTATCATTTTCAATCTTAACTTACCCCGCAAATTACACACTGGGACGGACTCATTGTGTAATTTTTCCTTCTAAAATCCTCAGTAGCTCTGTGGTTCTGAAAATTTACCCTGCCACACATCTTTCTCTTCCAGCTTTCTATCCAACTTAGCTACAAATTCAAAATTTTTGATGCCCCATTTAGGCGCCAGCAAATACGCATCGGGAGCCTGATTGACAAAACGTTCCAAATAAACATCCGGGCGGATATGTCCGATAACATCGGCTACAAAATCAAGATACTCCTCCAATGAATACAACCGGAATTGAGACGGATTCAGTAAATATTCCTCGGCCATGCGTGTACCCCGGATAATCTGTAACTGGTGCAGCTTCAAAACATCTACAGGCAGATTACATAACCGGACAGCTCCGTTCAGCATCGAATCCCGGGATTCCCCCGGTAACCCGAAAATCATGTGAGCACCGATGCGGATTCCCCGCCCGGCAGTCCTGCGAATAGCAGTTTCAGCATCCGCAAAAGTATGTCCCCGGTTTATCGTACGCAATACATCATCATTAGCCGATTCTACACCATATTCGATACATATATAATTTTCCCGAGCCAACAGCCCGAGATAATCCAGCACTTCATCCGTTACCGTATCCGGCCGGGTACCGATCACCAAACCGATCACCTTCGGATGTGCCAGGGCTTCTTCATATCTCTGTTTCAACACGGCCAACGGCGCATAGGTATTGGAATAAGCCTGAAAATAAGCCAGGTATTTCTGACCTTGATATTTATGATCAAAAAAACGAATCCCTTCTTCAATCTGACAGGTTATCCCCTTCACAGCCCTGCAATAATCCGGATTAAAACTCTCATTATTACAAAAGGTACATCCGCCTTTCCCTTTGCTCCCATCCCGGTTCGGACAGGTAAATCCCCCATCTATCGACAACTTCTGAACCCTTTCCTGAAACAAGGTTTTAAAAAAGGACGGGTAATCACGATATCTCTTTTCCGTCATGCTTATTTCTAAATTTTTACGCAAAAATAGCTTTTTCCGATGAAATCCGTTTTCTATTTTCCTTTTCTCCACAAATAAAGTTATTTCATTCTGTTACATCATTTTACAACATTCTTTTATTTACAACGTTTTCATAACAATATTTCTGAAAAACAAGATACATTATTTCCATTTCTCAATAGAATAATTTATATTTGCGCACCTGAAAAAATGCGAAGGTCTCACAACCGATTGCATTGCGAATCAGAACTTTAATAAAGAAAAAATTCTATAATCATAAATCACATTCCGATCAAAAGGAATTTTAAAAAATCGAAAACAATTATGAGCACTAAGTACGTTTACACATTCGGAGACGGAAAAGCTGAAGGTAAAGCAGACATGAAAAATCTGCTTGGTGGTAAAGGTGCCAACCTGGCAGAAATGAACCTTATCGGTCTGCCTGTACCTGCAGGTTTCACGATCACAACTGAAGTTTGTACCCTTTACAATCAGCAAGGAAAAGACGCTGTTATCAAATTAATCGAAAACGACGTTAAAGCCGGAATTGCACACATGGAAAAAATCATGAATGCCAAATTCGGTTCTAAAGGCGAAGCTTTCCCGTTAATGGTATCTGTACGTTCTGGTGCCCGTGTTTCCATGCCGGGTATGATGGACACTGTATTAAACCTGGGTATCAATGACGACGCCGTGAAATTATTGGCTGAAAAATCAGGCAATGCCCGCTTCGCATGGGACTCTTACCGTCGTTTCATCCAGATGTATGGTGATGTTGTAATGGGTGTTGCTGCCGGTAAAGGCGAGCACAATCCGTTTGAAGTGGAAATCGACAAGCTGAAAGAAGCTAAACATATCAAAAACGATACGGACTTTACGGTAGAAGACTTACAGGTATTGGTTGAAAACTTCAAGAAAGTGGTAAAAACCAAAACCGGAAAAGATTTCCCGACTTGTCCGTGGGAACAATTATGGGGTGCTGTTTGCGCCGTATTCGATTCATGGATGACCGAACGTGCCGTTCTGTATCGCCAATTGAATCAAATTCCTGAAGAATGGGGAACTGCCGTTAACGTACAGTCTATGGTTTACGGTAACATGGGTAACAATTCGGCTACCGGTGTTGCATTCAGCCGTGACGCTGCTACCGGAGAGGATATCTTCAACGGAGAGTATCTGATCGATGCCCAGGGAGAAGACGTTGTTGCCGGTATTCGTACCCCGCAGGAAATCACCATCGAAGGTTCACGTCGTTGGGCTAAACTGCAAGGAGTATCCGAAGAAGAACGTAAAACCAAATTCCCGTCATTGGAAGAATCTATGCCGGAAGCGTACGCTTCTTTAAATGCTGTTCAGGAAAAATTGGAAGATCATTTCCGGGATATGCAGGACATGGAATTTACCATCCAGGACGGTAAATTATGGATGTTGCAGACCCGTAACGGAAAACGTACCGGTGCTGCCATGGTGAAAATGGCTGTAGACATGCTGAAACAAGGTATGATCGATGAAAAAACGGCTTTGTTACGTCAGGAACCGGCTAAATTGGACGAACTCCTTCACCCGGTATTCAATAAAGAAGCATTGAAAAAAGCACACACCATTACCAAAGGTTTACCTGCATCTCCGGGTGCTGCCTGCGGTCGTGTCGTATTCTTCGCTGACGAAGCAGAAGAATGGAAAAACAGAGGTGAAAAAGTAGTTTTGGTGCGTTTGGAAACTTCTCCGGAAGACCTGCGCGGTATGAATGTATCCGAAGGTATCCTGACTGCCCGCGGAGGTATGACTTCCCACGCTGCTGTTGTTGCCCGCGGTATGGGTAAATGCTGTGTATCCGGTGCCGGAGACATCGTTGTCGACTATGCTAAGCGTAATTTCAGCGTTAACGGAACCTGCGTAAAAGAAGGCGATTGGATTTCTCTGAACGGTTCTACCGGTGAGGTTTACCTCGGAAAAGTGGAAACCGAAGACGCTACTCTGGATGAAGATTTCACTGCGATCATGAACTTAGCAGAAAAATATACCCGGATGTATGTACGCACGAATGCCGATACCCCGAAAGATGCCCGCAAAGCCCGTGATTTCGGTGCTAAAGGTGTCGGCCTTTGCCGTACGGAACACATGTTCTTTGAAGGACACCGTATCGATGCTATGCGTGAAATGATCCTTTCTGACACAGTAGAAGGACGCCGCGATGCTTTGAACAAGATCCTGCCGATGCAGAGAGGTGATTTCGAAGGTATCCTTGAAGCTATGAACGGACTGGGCGTTACCATCCGCTTGCTCGACCCGCCTTTGCATGAATTTACGCCGAACGAACCGGCTTCACAACAATATATGGCTCAGAAATTGGGAATTCCGGCAGAACGCATCAAAGAAAAAGTAGATGCTCTGCATGAATTCAACCCGATGTTGGGTCACCGTGGTTGCCGTTTGGGTGTTACCTATCCGGAAATTACCGAAATGCAGGCCCGTGCCATCATCGAAGCTGCCTGCAATTTGAAACAACGTGGCCTGGATCCTCGTCCGGAAATCATGGTTCCGTTGGTAGGAACTGTAAAAGAGTTGAAACAACAGGCTGAAATCATCCGCCGTGTTGCCGCTCAGGTTTTCGAAGAAAAAGGATGTAAAGTAGACTATAAAGTAGGTACGATGATTGAAATCCCGCGTGCCGCTATCACCGCCGATCAGATCGCAGAAGTGGCAGAGTTCTTCTCATTCGGTACCAACGACCTGACACAGATGACCTTCGGTTACTCTCGTGACGATGCCGGCAAATTCTTACCGGAATACATCAAGAAAGGTATCCTGAAAACCGATCCGTTTGCCGTATTGGATCAGGAAGGTGTAGGCCGTTTGGTTGAAATGGGTGTTCGTCTGGGACGTAAAACCAATCCGGACCTGAAAGTAGGTATTTGCGGAGAACATGGTGGAGAACCTTCATCGGTTATCTTCTGCGACTCTGTAAACATGGACTATGTAAGCTGCTCACCGTTCCGTGTGCCCATCGCCCGCGTAGCTGCTGCTCAGGCTGCTATCATGCATGCTAAAAAGTAATATCGAATATTACACCCTCAAATAGCAAGGACTTCCCGGTTTCGGGAAGTCCTTGTTTGTTTACTCATTTTCCAATATATTTTATTCCGAATTAAAAATTTATGTTCTGAATTGTATTCCTAGAATCCTATCCCGAAGTACCGGCACTTTTTACAGTTCCACAGCCGATAAGTCGGCCTGTGCCTTTTCAAAATCACGTTCCGCCGCCAAGGTCTGGTTGACCATATCATAATACAGACCTATTTCGACGATGTAGTCCAAAAGGGATATCTCACCTGCATTCAACGCTTTCATCAGCAACTCCGTATTATTGAGTGCAGTCAGGGATTTCCGGTAATTATCGGCTGTTTGTTTCAAACCGTCAGCGCGTGTGTAAAGATTCCGCAATTGATCGTAAAACTGTTGCTTATTTTCTACCTGCCGGGCTTCCGCAGCTACAACATTCGCCTTGGCCTGTTTTACGCGGCTTTTGTTCCCCCACAAAGGAATAGAAACACCGAAACTGATCCCCTTGTAATTTTGTCCGGTCGTATTTTCAGACATATAACCCACCGAAAAGTCAGGCAAACCGGATGCTTTGCTTAATTTTATTTCACTCCGCCCCACCTCTATTTCTTGCCTGACATATTGTAAAACCGGATTATTTTCTTTAGCGGAAGTATACCAGGTTTCAAAATCGGCAGGCAAAAGTACATTTTCAAAGCTACTGTCTTCAAACACGATATCTATTCCCCCGTTCAGACGCTTCAAATCGGATAAAAGTATATTTCTTTCTATATTTACCCGAGACAATTCACCTTGAACCACCGACAGATTCAATTGTATTTTATTGTATTCCAAAACATTGACATCTCCCTGATTCAATCGTTTTTGATAAGCATCAGCTATCGTCCGGGCATGTCGGAGACGCAATTCCAACTCTTTCCGAAGAGCGTTGTAATACACCAAATCGATACAATATTGCTTTGCTTCAAGAAGAATATTCAAACGATCGGATTTATATTGCAGATCGACTAACCGGTTTTTATCGTCCGCCAGCCGGCTCTTCATCCCCGTAACGGTAGGAATATCAAACGTCTGTCTGACACTGAAATCTTTCCGGCTGCTGACATTCCCGGGACGTCCCCACAAGTAATTGAATTCCAACTCAGGATTAGCCAGGTAAATACCGGTCCGGTTTCCAAGATGCTGTGCCTTCACTTCCTCCCGCAAAGTTTTTAATGTCGTATTGTTCTCTTCTATGGAAGAAAGAATCTCTTTTATATTATTCCGGGCGTAAAGCGGTATGCTCGCCAATATCGCCACTATTATAAAAATTGTTTTCATGATTTACTTTTCAATTAATTCTGTTGTTTCAGATCTTTTCTCTCCATGCCGGTTCAGGTACAAGTACATAATAGGAATAATAAAACCATTCAAAACCGTGGAACTCATCAAACCACCCAAAATGACTTTCGCCATCGGACTCTGTATCTCATTGCCCGGCAGATCTCCTCCTAAAGCAAGAGGTATTAATGCAAGTCCCGACGTCAACGCCGTCATCAGGATCGGATTCAAACGGTCCAGTGATCCTTGCACAATACTTTCACGTAAAGGCATTCCCGATTCCCGCAAACTATTGTATCGGTCTATCAAGAGCATTCCGTTACGGGTAGCGATACCGAACAAGGAAATAAAACCGATGATGGCCGGGATACTCATAATACCGTTCGTAAAATAAATACTGATAACCCCGCCGATAAGAGCCAGAGGCAGATTCAGCAAAATCACCAACGATTGTTTTACATTCCTGAATTCCTTAAAAAGCAACAGGAAAATAATTACGATAGAAAATATCGATGCAATAAGTATGATGCGTGAAGCCGCCTGCTCACTCTCAAATTGTCCGCCGTATTCAACATGATAGCCCTCCGGCAAATCGATTTCATTACTGATTTTAGCCTGGATATCATTAACTACTCCCCTTAAATCCCGGCCTGAAACATTAGCGGAAACGACAATCTTACGGGCTACATTTTCCCGACTGATGGTATTGGGACCTGTAGATGAAATGACATCGGCAATACTCTCCAAGGGAACTTTCCGTCCGTTGGCATCGACAATCAACTGCCGGATACGTCCGGCACTTTCACGGCTCACATCGTTCACCTTCAAGGTAAGATCAAACGACTTATTTCCTTCATACACTTGTGATACAGCTTCACCTCCCAGCATAACATTTACCATATCTGCAAATTGCGGAAGTGTAACACCGTATTTGGCAAGCATTTCCCGCTTAGGTTCAATCCGGAGTTGAGGACGTTCTACTTGTTGTTCCACATTCAGATCAGCTATGCCTTTCACATCCTGAATCGAAGTTTTTATCCGTTTACCGATTTCATGCATTTTATTCAGGTCCGTACCGAATAGCTTTATGGCAATATTCGCTCTTGTACCGGACAACATGGCATCGATACGATGGGTAATGGGAGCGCCGATCTCAATGTTTACACCGGAAATCATTTTGATTTTCTCCCGGATTTCGGCGAGAACCTCATCTTTCGAGCGTTTACCGAGTATAAAAGGAGCCTCGATCTCCGACGTATTTACTCCCAAAGCATGCTCGTCCAATTCCGCACGTCCGGTTTTACGACCCACAGTTTGTATTTCCGGAACGGAAAGAAGAATATTTTCCGCCATTCGACCGATCTTGTCCGACTCTTCGAGTGATACTCCCGGCAAGGTACTGATGCTTACCGTAAACGAACCTTCGTTGAAAGGGGGCAGAAAACTGCGTCCAAAGGAAGAGAGCATAATTACAGCGAGAACAAAAACGACACTTATACCTCCCAATACGATTTTTTTATGCAAAAGCGTCCATTCCAAAGCCCTCTCATACCCCTTTTTCAGTTTCCGCACCAAATAAGGTTCCCGTTCCGTTTTGCTTTTGGAATTCCCCAACAAATAGGTGCAAAGAACGGGAGTCAGGGTAAGAGCGACAAAAGTAGAAGCAAACAATGAAATAACGAATGTGATCCCCAGCGGAGCCAGCATTCTGCCTTCCATGCCGGAAAGGAAAAACAACGGCACAAAACTCGCCACGATAATCAATGTGGAATTCAGGATCGGCATACGTACTTCTTTCGAAGCTTCGAACACAACGGTAATAACACTTTTCCGTTCCTTTTCCGGCTTCTGACGATTCTCGCGAAGCCGTTTGAAAACATTTTCAACATCCACAATAGCGTCATCGACCAGCGAACCGATAGCAATGGCGATCCCCCCCAGGCTCATGGTATTGATTGTCAACCCCATAATTTTCAGTGTAACAAGAGCTACAATAACAGACAGTGGAATTGTAATAAGCGAAATAACCGTTGTACGAATATTCATCAAAAAGAGAAAGAGAACGATTACTACGAATATTCCTCCTTCATACAAAGATTTTTGTACATTATCGATAGAACTATTGATAAAACGCGACTGACGAAAAATATCGGTCGTCACCTTCACATCTTTAGGCAAAGTCTTTTGTAACTCGGCCAGCAACCGATCCAATTGATCCGTCAATTCCAGCGTACTCGTAGCGGGTTGCCTGGTAATCGTCATCAGCACAGCTTCTTTTCCATGATCAGACGCCAGTCCCAGTTTAGGAGCCTTGGCTCCGATCCTGACTTCAGCAATATTTTCAAGGACGATGGGTACTTCATTTACATTTTTAATAACCGCTTTTTGCAATGCCTCTACTTTATTGGTAGACAGAATCCCACGAACAATAAACTCATTCCCGAATTCATACAACACACCTCCGGAAGCATTCTGATTCATATCCTTGACAACTCCAATCACTTCATCCAAGCCAATGCCGTAATGTTTCATTTTACCGGGATCGAGAAGTATCTGATATTCTTTGATATCTCCACCCAACACTGTAACCTGCGCCACACCTCCGGTAGAAAGCAGACGGGGACGAATCGTCCAGTCTGCCAGCGTCCGTAAATCCTGTAAGGAAGTCGTATCGGCCGTCAAACCGATAATCATCAGTTCCCCCAATATGGAAGACTGAGGTCCCAAAGTCGGCTTCCCCACATTTGAGGGCAATACATCTCCTACGACAGCCAACTTCTCAGACACAATCTGCCGGGCTCTGTAAATGTCGGTTCCCCAATTAAATTCGACCCATACGATAGAAAAACCGGTTGTAGACGAAGAACGGACACGACGTACATCGGTAGCACCATTCACTGCTGTCTCCACCGGAAATGTAACCAGACGTTCCACCTCTTCAGGTGCCATACCTTTAGCCTCTGTCATAACGACGACTGTAGGGGCATTCAAATCGGGAAAAACGTCGACTTCCATGTTTGTAGCGGTATAAGTACCGGCCAATATCAACAAAACGGCACCTATGAGAACAACGATACGGTTGTTCAGAGAAAATTCTATTATCTTATTCAGCATGATTTTTTCTTATTAATTGAAATTTCACAAACATTCTGTATGCCTGCCGTTTCATCAATGATCATGGCCTTCCGGAACTACCGATGAATTTGCTGCCAGCTTCACCTGATAAGCACCTTTGATCACGATTTTATCTCCCGGCTTTAAACCGGACAGAACTCTAACTTTTTCTCCATTACTTGCTCCGACGACAATTTCACGTTTCAAAAACTCCTCCTCTCCGACCTGTATATAGACAAAATACACACCTTGTTCTTCCGTCAGGGCCGAGGTTGGTATCGAGAGTACATCGTTCTCGGGTGTAGCCAATAAAAAAACTTCAACGTAAGAACCGGGTATAATATCCCCCCGGTTATCAAACTCGAAAATGACGGGAATATAAAACGACGTTTTATCCGAAGCTTTTCCGAACGATAACAAACGACCGTTCAAATCCGACAGTTTATAGACTTCATTATTGTAAGACACGACAAAATTTGCATTGGTAATCTTTCTGAGCGCATTAAAATAATTTTCCGAAACATCGGCTCTCAATTGCAATCTTTTATTTTGAGCAATAACTGCAACAGGCTGTCCTACGGACACATATTCTCCTTCACCGACCAATCTGCTCTTGACATAACCGCTAATGGGAGACGTAACCTTCACACCGGCAACAGTCACATTAGCCGCCTGAGCCTCGTAAACTGTCCGGGCATTTTCGTATCTCATACGTGTTTGCTCGAATTCCTTGGCTGAGATAATCTTGTCTTTAATCAACCCCTCAGAACGTTTTAACTCTTTCAAAGCCGTCTCGTAAGCAATTTTAGCCTTAGCCACAGGATCCCCTTCGTACAGATTTTTAGCAGAAACGGTCACAATAGTCCCTCCCCTGGTAACCGCCGAACCTTCTATGACAGACTGCCCCGGAAATGAGACAATCCCGTTGGTAGTGGCAACGACCGTCGCTTCATCCCCCTGCGCCGCTTGTATTTGTCCGCTCGTTCGGATTACCTCATGGAAAAGTTCCGGTTTTATACTTTGTACAACCAATCCGACAGCTTCAGATTGTTCTTTTGAAAAAAAGATTTCATCGCCGTGCTCATGACCGTCTCCCTGTGCATGAAGTTCTGCTGAAGACGATGCTTTTTCATTATTCGGCTTATTATTGCAAGCCATTAAAGTGACAGACAAGGTCAATATGATAAATATATACTTTTTCATTTTTTGTTATTTTATAATTAAACAGAATGGGGTATACCGATTTGACACCCGGAGTAAAAGTGGATAAATTACTTTCCCTGAAAACTCTAAAGAGAAACCTGTAATCGGTAAAATGATGTGCCTTAAAAAAAGTAATAAGGAGGGGCTCGCAAACCACGGCTATCTCCGAGTAAGGCCGAAGTGCAGGAAACTCCGTATTCACCGTACATAACTTCCCGGTACAATTGCACCCTAACGCGAACCAAGCATCCGGTAAATGCAGAAAAAAACAGAAAAAAAGACAAGGAGTACCCCTCGTTATAGGAAACAAGCTCGTCCTTGTTTGTATTGGACAATACATATTCCGCATCGGCAATGCAGTTGATTTCCCTGCTTTCACCGGACTCCTGTCCTGTATGCTCATCATTATATGCATTGTCCTGTTCGCATCTTTCCACGACCGTACACAACACCTCCCCGTGGTGATGATGCGGCATAGCAGAAATCACCACAATCGATAAGATCGCTATGACTAT
The DNA here is from genome assembly GCF_003524185.1 of Culturomica sp. Lineage (NCBI taxonomy): Bacteria > Pseudomonadati > Bacteroidota > Bacteroidia > Bacteroidales > Odoribacteraceae > Culturomica > Culturomica sp. Next base: position 8,854 of record NZ_DOED01000010.1, on the reverse strand, counting down.
GGGTACTATGGAAAATATACGTTTCATTCTTTTTCTTAATTACGGTGTAAAAATAAAAGAGAAAACCTGCAACTAAGTTGCAATCTTTACAGCCTGCCATCGTATGGAAACACTCGTGCTACAGACATTTCAAGAGTAATTCAACGGAATGCCTGTCTGTTAACCGCAGATCGACCTAAAAAGCCACTCCTTACTCCTATTACATCTTCAAAGCTGAACTTATGGTTCTGGAAAACAATGACAGCAAAGAAGCCTTATATTACACGGAAAAAGAAAACCATATAAAATAAAATACTATTTTTACGGAAATATTACATAAAGCATTTTAGCGATATTCATATGTCAAAGAAACACAATAAACGGATCGTATCAGATTTTACCAGATACACAAGAGAATTGTCGATCGTAATCATCGGCGTTTTAATAACGCTTTTAATAACGAATATTATATCTGACAGAACAAAACACAATGAAGTAAAAAGAGCATTGACACTCGTTAAAATAGAGTTGGAAAAAAATTTGCATCAGATCGGACTGGCACAACAAAAATGGGAAACAGAGCAAAGGATATATAACCTCATCAAACAGCATATCGATAAGATAGAAGAATTGCCGGTCGATACGCTTGAAAGGTATATGAAAGTCATCGGAGATAAGCACTCTTTGGCTGCCAGTAATGATTCATACGAAGTACTTAAGTCGTCTTTACTGATGCAATACATAAAAGACAAAGATTTTTTAAGTGAGTTATCCAAAACGTACGGAAACATCAGTCTGATCGACAATAAGCTGAACAACTATACCAATACAAAAGGAAACGGCCTGAATCACATGATAAATAACATAGACAAAATCAGCCTTGAAAAATGGACAAACGGCAGCGTTTACGATTTTTACTCCATCCCTCTCAATGACAATGTCTTCAGACTATTCATTTATACCGGCAATACACTGATATCCTCCGACGAATTTGAGAAATGTAAAAATGAAATTAAATCTATAATAAACGAGATCGGTAAACAAAGTAATTGACTTCAATTACCAATACGAACCCGTTACTTCATACAAACAGTCCGGAAAGTAAAAGGTTCCGGACTGCTTTTTCAACCAATCCGATCTATTTCTTCCCTCCCATATTTCCGGTTCCTCCCATTGCTCCGCTTTCCTGAATATTTTTTACATCATCATTCGTAATGGTACGGGAAACTTTTTTCACACGTTCGGAAAGACTGCCGATACGCCAGGATACATTTACGGCAAACGATCTTACGGTCATTCGGTAATCGTCCTTTGTCCGTAAATACGGAGTCTGGGTTTTATTCGTATAAGTGCGGTCTTTTTCCAAAAAGTTGGCTGCCGACAATGTCAGATTCAAACGATCTTTCAGGAAGGCTTTATTCAGACTCACACTATAATAATAGGCGGACATCCCTTCTCCTTGCAAAGAGATAGCGGGCAAAAAATAACCTCCGTTCAGGCTCAACCGAAACCCATGATTGAAACCTTGCTGTGCACCCAGATAAATACTCCCGGTCATTCCTTCGTTACTCATCCCTTTCGTATAGGGATTTCCATGATTTCCGCTGCTGTATTTTACATAATTCAAATTTCCGTTGAGATATATCCGGGCCCGGGGACTGGCATTCCAATTCACAAAAGCAGTCATACCGACCGATTGATTGTTGCCGATATTCCCGTATGTCGTATTTAACACCCCATCGGCATCGATAAACTGGTACTGATTGATGCTATTGTTCGTAAAACTATACAAAGCTGCCAGATTAATATTGAACTTTTGGGAGAAACTACTGAAATTCAAGGTTACATTGTGATTCTTCTCCGATTCCAGATCAGAATTACCGTACCTGACATCCAAAGGGGTAATCACTTGACGGAAAGGATTCAGGTAACTGATTCCCGGACGGCTGATACGCATATTATAAGTCAGCTGCACGGTCCGGAACATACCGGGCTGCCAGGACAATACCACCGAAGGAACAACATCTGTAAAGTTTACATCGAAATTTTCATCTTTATCCGTGTTAAAACGTACCTTCTGTGCCGTATGTTCCATACGAATCCCGGCTTTCATGCCTATCTTACGATATTTCAAACCATAACTGGTATAAGCTGCTATTATACGCTGCAAATGCTCGTAATCCTCTGAACTTTGTAACGGATCGGGCTGCCAGTCTCCGTCCTCCGTCTCTTTAATCCGGTAATCGCCTTTACTGTCGTTATTTCTGAAAATATACTTTACCCCGGCTTCAATTGTATGAAATTTAGCAAAAGTATTGACATAATCTCCCTGCACCGTATGTTCCCGCGTAGATGCCTCATTACTCCTGTCCTGGTAACGGCTCAATTGGTTCAGAAAAGGATCGTCTCCTTCCAAATCGTAAATATGATAAAATGATCCGAAATTCTTAGGAGTGCGATCGAAACGGTAGGAAAGCGTAAAAAATTCCTGCTTATTCCGACGAGCCGTATGCTGATAATCGAGGGTAACGGTCTGTGCTCCCAAATCCGTATTTGCTTTTCCCTGCTGACGATAAGCATAAACCGGATCTCCGCTGTTATTATTCATCCAGGTGCGGGAATTCATATCCATTTTTACATTCCCTCCGTACAAATTTCCGGAAAGAGTCAGTAAATTCAACGAATCGATTTCGTAACTGGCCTCTATTACGCCATAATGCAAGGGCAAACGTTGTTTCATCTCATTCCTCGTATACAGGAATTTCCGGGCCGGATCGGTCAGGTCCTCCCGGATTGAAGTAGCCAAATTAGCCGGAGCTTTATAGTATTGGTACCCATAATTAGCCGATAACGACAACTTTCCCGCTTTAGCCGAAATGTATGCACCGGCATTGGTACCAAAACTGTTCACACCAGCATTCAAAGTCGCCATAAACCCCTCCATTCCGCTACCGCCCATTACAATATTGATAATACCACCCACTCCTTCCGCATCATACCGGGCTCCCGGATTACTGATTACCTCTATATTTTTAATACTGCTGGCGGGCATCCCTTTCAAAATCTGCCCCGGATTATTCGTTAATAAATTGGATGGCTTACCGTTAATGAAGATCCGATAATCCGTATTCCCGTTCAGACGGATATTATCTTCTCCGTCAACAGTTACACGAGGTACCTTCCGAAGCATATCCAATGCCGTATTTGTTTTAGAATCGGGATCGTCAGCCACACTGTAAGACAATTTATCTACATCGTTTTTTACCAGTTGCTTTTGTACTTTTACAACGGCTTCCGATAATTCATTCGATTCATTACTGATTTTCAATTTTCCCAGATCGATTATCTTTTCGTCACCTTTTATCTGAAACTCCTGTTCCAAAGGTTTCCGACCAACATAAGTCAAAGTAAACAAATAGGCTCCGGGAGTTTGTAATTCAAACTGAAACATACCGTTTACATCCGTTACCAACATCTTGACAGGATTTTTCAGATCCGTTTTTTTCAGTACCCGGATGGTTGCATAAGGTTCGGTTTCTCCCGTAATCGAGTCGACGACAATACCCTTTACCGTATAAACGCTTTGTGCAAACAAAACCAACGGACACATCATACACAAAAGAAAAAGCATCTTTTTCATAACTATCATTTTATTTTTAAATCATTTTTATTCATTTCCCTCTATTTTCGAATCCCCGAAAGCATAACCTTTCTCTATCGGTCCTGTACAAAAATACGACACCAACCTTACCCGGACTTTACAACTTCCTTACATTTACCTTACATTTTCGCCTCATCCTTCTTACATGCTCAACATAAAACACTGACTGCAAATACATTAAGCGCAATCACATTTCCTTACATGATTTTTCCATCCTGATCAGGTATAGTTTAAAAACAGAAGATTGTATAACTTTGTCATAACAAGAACAAAAAATCTATGAACCAGATATCCGATCATTTGAAAACCAAAAAGATATTATTGGTTGACGATGAACCTCAATTACTGAAAATGACAGAAGGAATATTGCATGAAGCCGGATTTTATAATATCATAACAGCCGACTGTGTAAAAAGAGCCTTGGCAATATGCGGAAAGGAACAGCCGGACCTGGCTATACTCGACGTCATGCTTCCGGACGGAAACGGATACAATATATTACATGAAATCCGACAAAATTCCGATATCCCTGTTCTTTTCCTGACGGCCTGTGACCAGCCGGAAGATATATATGCCGGACTGGATGCCGGCGGCGACGATTACATGGTAAAGCCTTTTTTACCTAAAGAATTGATATTGCGGATTACAGCTATTCTGCGACGCTGTTATAAAAACGATAAATCACAGCTGCAATTGGCTCACGCTGTTATCGATTTTGAGAAAGCGGAAGTAATCCGGCAAGGAGAAATATTTCCTCTGACAGCAAAAGAACATGCCATCCTCACCACACTAAGCAAAGCAGCGAACCGGATTGTTACAATCGATGCCCTCTGTAATGCAGCCTGGGGGGACAATTTATACGGATATGAAAATTCCCTGATGGCACACATCCGCCGGATCCGGGAAAAAATAGAAATCAACCCCTCTGCTCCCGATTCACTGATTACCGTCAGAGGTCTCGGTTACAAATTAATGGTATAACAACTTATGAAAGGATTCCAGAAACTAGCCAAAAGAACCATACGTCAGACACTTCTGATGATGCTTTTCCTGTTCATATCAGGTATTCTTACTTATGTATTGATTTTCGGTTATTACTTTTATGTACAATTCTCACGTCACACCCCTTCGGAGATACTCAGAACAGTAAGCAAAGGGCTTTACCATAACAACGACTCCATTCAATTGGACAGCACCGGCATTCGTATCCTGGACGAATCCGATACATGGGCAATACTCGTAGACAACAATAACGGAAATGTCATCTGGAGTCATGCGCTTCCAGACAATATCCCTACACATTACACCCTATCGGAAATCGCTTTATCCTCCAAAAACTACCTGAAAGGCTACCCAACCTTTATATGGACACACGACGACGGACTGATTATGATCGGCATGCCGAAAGAGCGGTATACGCCTTTACGGGGTTATTTACCGGCTAGCTTAATCCGGGATATGCCCTGGCTCACCCTGTCTTCTTATATCATTCAGTTAATTACCCTGTTGCTCGTCTTCTATTTCTTCGAACGACGGACATTCCGCTCTATGCGCCCTATCCTGAAAGGATTACAGGATGTTGCTGACGGTAAAGACCTGCATGTGAAAGAAAAAGGGACCTTTTCGGAAATTGCCGCTTACCTTAACCGGACTTCTGCATTACTAAAGAAAAGGGCAACAGTGCGGGAAAACTGGCTGGCAGGAGTTTCACACGACATCCGGACACCTTTGGCCTCCATTCTGGGATATTCCGGACAAATCGAAACCGATAAATCGCTGCCGGAAGATGTAATCCAAAAAGCCACAATCATACGTAACCAGGCTGTCAGATTACGGGAACTGATCAGTGACCTGAACCTATCTTCCCGTCTGGAACACGACGACCGCCTCATACAACGCGAAATCTTCGGTATCGCTCCTTTCTGCCGCAAAATTATAGCCGAATTTCTAAACGATTATGCCGATGAAAATTATCCGATACATATTGAAATCAATAAATCCGTTCAAACGACACAAATAAACGGTTCTCCCAATCTGCTGAAACGAAGTATCTACAATTTATTATTAAACAGCATAAGACACAATCCGACCGGATGCACCATCACATTCCGGCTGGAACGGACCGATCACCAGTGTAAAATATCAATTACAGATGACGGAATCGGATTACAAAATACATTACTGGAAAAACTAAAAAAAATCCAGGGTAAAGAAGCGGACTCCACTCTCCTTTCAGGCCAGGAACACGGATTAGGGCTTTACATCGTATGCCAGATCATAAAAATGCACAGCGGCAACATTACCTTCTCAACCAACACCCCCTCCGGATTCCAAACCTCCATTTATTTACCGATATTATAATAATACCGGGGGAAAGCCCTGAAAGCCTTCCCCCGATACACCTAATACTAAAATAAACTCAAATCATCATCACTTTTCCCACATTTTTTCAATTTCTTCCAATGATTTACCGGTAGTTTCCGGAACCAGCTTCCAAATAATAAGCATATAAGGCACGCACATAACTGCAAATAATAAAAATGTTCCGGCCGGACTGAGATGCTGTAACATCCAAGGAGTTAACTGACCGATCAGATAGGTTCCTATCCACAAGGAAAAACCGGCAATAGACATCGCTATTCCCCGTACTTTTATCGGATACATTTCTGAAAGCAATACCCAAATCACAGCACAAATCGATACGGCACAGCAAAAAATATAAAACAAGAAAAAAATCAACAGGAAAATACTGGAAATCCCCAGGTTTTCTCCCATCGTAAAATAAAATGCAATCAGTATCAAAGACAGGATCATACCCGAAACACCGTAGTATACCAATTGTTTTCGTCCGACTTTATCGATAATCACCAATGCCAATACAGTGGTCAGCATATTTACAACCCCCACCATTACCTGGTAAAACAAGGAATCTCCTCCGGACAAGCCACTGCTTTCAAAAATAGCCGGTCCGTAATACAATACGGCATTCACTCCCATAAATTGCCCGAGTATAGCAATACCGACTCCAATCAGGACAGCTTTCAGTATCCCGGGTTTCAAAATCAATTTCCATTCGGATTTTGTTGCACTCTTCACAACTTCCCGGGTAGCGTTCAACTCCTCTCCGGCCATTTCATCCGAACCGTAAATCCGTTTCAGAATACGATGGGCAGACTCCGTATGCCGGCGAAGAATCAGCCAACGGGGACTTTCCGGAATAAAAAATATAACCCCAAAAAACAAGATAGCCGGCAAGGCTTCCATCCCCAGCATACCTCTCCATACTTCTGTATAAAAAACCTGATTCCATAAGGATACTCCCGATACACTACCAACAGAAGCATTGTTCAATAACGCATAATTGACCAAATAAGCCCCGAGGAAACCGACGGTTACAGCCAACTGATACAAAGAGACCAAACGCCCCCGGTAACAGGCAACGGAAATCTCCGATATATATAAAGGTGAAATAATAGAAACAACACCTATACCCACACCTCCGATAATCCGATATACGACCAACTGATTAAAATTTCCACACACGGCACAACCGACTGCTGATACGGTAAATAAAACAGCTGAAATAAGCATTGTTCGCTTTCTCCCCAAATAATCACTCATCACTCCGGCACACAACACGCCGACAATCGACCCGACCAAAGCACACCCTACATACCACCCCTGCTCTATGGCATCTAATGAAAAAAGCTGGGACACCTGAGCTATGGTCCCGGAAATGACAGCCGTATCGTAACCGAAAAGAAATCCACCCAAAGCAGCCACAACAGCCAGAAAAACAATATAACCGATGTTTATCCCTGATTTCATATCAATATCTCTACTTTAATTTTATTTATCCAGAATCAAATCTCAAAATACTCCCGGTATCTGTCGTACAAATGACCGGCTTGCAGATAGGCTGACTGCGGACTCATAAAATGTGAAAATTCAAAGGTAATCGCTTTATCGTATCCGGCTCGTTTTGCAGCTTCCAACTTCAAACGCAGCTTATCGAATTTAATCGGAAGAAAACGGATCGGCATATCCCGGTCGAAAGATTCGGCATTCGTCCAACACTGCATACCGTATTTATCTGCCAATTTTTTATTTACCTCAAAGAAAGCATCCAGCTCATCGTAATCGATATGTCCGTCCTGAAAAGCACAAGCATCTACAACGTCATGAATACCCGAAAAAATTTCTCCCCACTCCCGTTCATGTTCCTGCACCGACACGGCATCTGCTTTTGTCAAAGTACTTCCGCTCGCCATCACGGCCTTTTTTCCATCTATCCAGGGAGAAATAAATGTAGGCAATCCACCGGAAACTTCTTTACACTGCTTGCCCATCGCATGAAAAGCCCCGATAGCCCCTTTTGTCTTGCGGCTGATCTCCCCGCTGATATACCAACCTCCGAAACTCTTATGCTTAGAACCGTAATCTTCCCATACCTCATCTATTACATACTTGTTATCCTCTACTTCCCAGCTTAAATCACCCGTATCCCAATATTTACCTGAATCATAAAGACCGAAATAAAACTTCATCCCGTGCTTATCCGCCAAACGTAAAAATAAGTCCAGCAAATCCATCGACGGCATATAGCACCCTTTCTTCAATAAATATTTCGAAGGATAAGTAATAAATTTCCGATAACCCGAACGAATCATAATGACCGTATCTATCCCTATTGCTTTCATATATCCGAAATCCGCATCCCATTCCTTGGCTCCCCAATTTTGATGAGGAATATCATGAGAAATCTCATCCAAAAAAGTTCCGGTTATCTGCAAACCGTTATTTTTAGGTACGATCAGATCACCGGAAGCCAACAAAGCCGACTCCGTTTCTTTTGATTTAGCAACAGCACCCGCACATCCACCCAGTACAGACGGTACAACCAATGCAGAAGCCCCAGCCACTGCCATTTGTTTTAGAAAATCCCGACGATTATTTATTTTTGCACACATATTTATTGAATTTTTTTAATAATTCAGCCACACAAAGATATACATATTTATTAAAAAACAAGGATTACATACACTTTTTTACTAATATCCTACAGTATCACCCACTGATATTCAATGTATGGTTTAATTATTTATGATGTTTAATTATTTACAGTTCCATCTCATCCCAAATCAATAATCGCTCATTTCAACCTGAAAATACATCTGCAGAATCCACTGATCCAATCGTAAATCAAAAATCGTA
>NZ_DOED01000037.1:0-67315 GCF_003524185.1 Culturomica sp. | reverse complement strand
AAACTTCTCATAATAGGAATTATCGTCACCACGGTAAATGATTGATTCGTTTTTGTCCTTCTTGATTTTCTTCTCTTTCACCAGCTTGGCTTTCTCGGCTCTGATGCGTTCAAGAAGTACAGATGCCGGTTCATCATTAGGGTCTTGCGGTACAAGTTTCCCCTGTATCGCCCACTGGAGTATGCTGTTTTTTAATTGCTTTCCATTCATCTTATTCTAACTGATTTAGAAGTTTTCGTCTTTCTGTTTTTCCTTCAGATAGAACTGATATAACTTTTTCCCTATCTTATCTTTTTTGAAGGTACGTTCATGATTCATAGGTGTCATAGACAAACGAATTTTTGCCACACCTTCATTTAAGATTTCAAACTGCTGTGGAGTAATTCTAAATTGAGCAGTAGAACTTATTTCTGTGACGGGGATTACAATATTTCCACTTATAACACCAGCAGATTGACTTCCATTCCCAATCACAGTTCCTCTTAGTTCAAGATATTTACCTGTGAATGTCCGAATTTTCATAGTTGGTTCAGTGAGGAAATTCATTCTGTCTGAACGTACTGTGGCTACTATCGAATAAATGGTGTCTTGCTTAGCCACACTGTATTTCATATTGCAACCTTCGGCTGCAAGTGCTTTATAAGTATAACCTACTGTTTGTGCTTTAGCGTTGAGTCCTAAAATAATACAGAACAGTAATAATATAATCTTTAAAGTTTTCATATTTAATCTTATTCGTAATCTTCGCCTTGTATTCCTAACTCTCCTTTGCTCATGGCATTGGCAATATCTATTTTCAGTTCTTCATCATAGTCTTTACTTGTCATAAAACTATTGACGATGCGTAGCAGCAAATCTTGGTCGATATTCGATGCTGCCACATGATAAATGATAGATTCCAATGTACGCATACAGATGCAAGCGTGCCAATAGTAATTGTTTTTGTGTAAGAAGTATGTACCCAAAGTCAGTGCAATACGCTTATTCCCATCATTGAAGAAATGACCAGAACAGAATCTATACATCAGATAGGTTAGTTTGTCAGCAAAGGTCGGATAGTATAAATCATTTTGCACAAAATCCAATGCTGCACGAATTCCTCCTTCATCACGCACTCCTTCAAAACCGCCATCACTGGCATCAATCATTTTGCCATAGATGTTTAAGGTTTCATCATAATCTATGTAAATAATTTCCTTATTCATCTTCTGCCTGCTTTAAGCGTTTAAGCACATCTTTGTTATCCGCTAAGATACGGTCAAAATCAATTGACTGGTCACCGATGAATCGTTCAAACTCTTCAGGAGTAACAGCTTGCAGATAATCTGCTATATTACCATGATACGCATCCCGGAAACTGAAATCCCTTGAAGCCATTTTGGTTCTGGCATCATTCAGATATGGTTTCTGCATTGGGTGTTCGGCAAGTTCATTCACAATACGTTCCACTTCGTCAATGGTAATCAATATGCCACCATTTTCTTTAAATCGTTCACTGATGGCTGCACCCACTCCGTTTTCAAAAGAAGAGATAACCAATAGAACTTCTGAGTACAACGTGTGTCGAACGTTATCCTTAGAGTCAAGTTTCAACACCTCCCTATATTCTTTGGCATTCTCCTTAAAAACAGCCTTGTAGATAAAATCCGTAATCTGAGAATACTTGTATGTAGGATGTCCATTCACATATTGATTGATGGCAGAAGTGAGATTTTTACGATAGTTTTCTTCTGTAATTGCAGCAGGAAGATAATGTACATCCCTGCGGTTAATATATTTAGTTCCTCCTCCGGTCTTTTCGTTGATGGTGGTAATCACAAAATCCAAGATAAGACTACGGACTTTTTTAGCTTTCTCACTCTCTGTAAGCAGCATACCCATGTCTAAGAATGAGCGGAAGTTAAACAATCCGAGCTGGGTCGTTTTGCTCCCGACATTTATGACGGGAGCAAATTGCAACTTCAACTCTTTCAAATGTTTACCCTTACATAAAATATATCCGTTAGCCGATAATTCATCGGAATGTTTTTCCAAGTAGCGTTCTATGGTTCGTTCTTCTACTTCGTAGAAATCGGCAACCATTTTTTTTGTAAAGCGATACTCTCCCTCAAAGAGCATTCCTTCAATGTCAAGATGCTCCTGAACTTTACTGATCGCAAAGCGGTTGTTGAGTACATTTTGCCTTTCAATGTTTGAGATGGTCAAATCTTTCATATCACTTCACGATTATCAGTTACACGATTTTATGTCTATACCGAGAATTTTTTGAATCTCAGAAAGCGTTTTGTCTATTTCATGATCAAGTGCGGCACGCTTCTCAAAATATTGTTTGAGCAGTTCTGCCGGAGGGAGTATTTCTTCTTCCTCTTTTGGAAATTTGCACTGGTCGAAGTTGCAATCCAAGGCTGTCAACTGCTGGGCAGTAAATACACGACTCTTTTCACCCACTTCGTCATTGATGATTTCTTTCCTATCTTTCCACCATTCCTGAATAGGCAGCGTGTGTTCCACTTTCATTGGTTTGGTCTTTGAGAAGTGCTTGTAGCCTTCCGGCATATCCAAACGATAGAACCATGTCTCTTTGGTCTTGAATCCTTCTTTGCAGCCTTCGGCAGCCTCATTATTAAAGAACAGAATATTGGTTGCAATAGAGGTATATGGAGAGAATATAGAACCCGGCAAACGGATAATAGTATGCAGATTAAACTTGCGGAGTAGATTCTCTTTTAATGCAAGTTTAGCTCCATCCGTACCAAACAGGAAGCCGTCAGGGATAATCACACCGCATCTACCACCAGCTTTGAGGCGGTACATGATAAGGGCTATGAATAAATCCGCAGTTTCACTTGAACGGTATTGCACCGGGAAATTGCTTTTTACACTATCTTCTGTGCTACCGCCATACGGAGGATTCATACCGATAACATCCACTTTATCGCTTTCCTTGAAATCAGTGATATTTGTTCCAAGCGAATCACAGTTAGCTATATTGGGAGCTTCAATATCATGGAGTAACAGATTTGTTATACTCAAAAGATAAGGTAGCGGTTTCCATTCTTGTCCCACGACTGCATTTTGCAGTTTTTCTCCATCTTCGGCAGAACCGACGCTCTTACTCATATAATTGAGAGCAGAGGTAAGAAAACCTCCTGTTCCACTGGTGAAGTCGCCAAAGGTCTCACCCAATTTCGGGTCGAGCATCATGACGATAAAATCAGTCAACGCACGTGGAGTATAAAACTCTCCGGCATTTCCTGCTGATTGTAGGTCTTTCAAGATTCCCTCATAAATATCCCCGAATGTGTGGCGGTCGTCTGCATCGTCAAATTCGATTTCATTTACGATATTAATTACCTGACGCAAAAGCGTTCCGTTCTTCATGTACTGGTTCAAATCGGCAAATGTTTCTTGAACAATACTATTTGCTCGTGGTGTATCGGCATTTACCGGAAGATTTTTCAATGTAGGAAACAATTTCTCATTGACAAAAGAGAGCAGAGCATCACCAGTCAATGCCTCACCGTCTTTTTCATCTACCGCCCACCTACGCCAACGCAAATCTTCGGGGATGATGGACTTGTAGTTATCATCTTTGTATTCCCAAGTCTCTTCCTGAGTGTCATAGACTTTCAAGAAGAACATCCAAGTCATTTGTTCTATTCTCTGTGCGTCACCATTGATACCTGCATCCTGACGCATGATATTTTGGATTCGCTTTATGATATTATTTACTGCCATTTTTAAGCTGATTTATATATTTGATATTCAAGTTCTCTGATAGCTTGTCCAAAAGCGACTTTGCCACCGAATAACTTTATGATTTTAGTTGGTTTTCCTATGCTGTTGAAAGGTGGTATTTCCAAAATGTTTGCCTTTTCAAAATCAAGAATACCATTTTCTGCATATTTTTCAAGAAGAGCCTCCAATACTTCACGAGCTTTGCCTTCATACTTTCCGAAGTAGTTGCGTTTCTTTACATTGTTCGCTCTTTCTTTTCTGGTCAGTGGTGGTTGATCAAACGCAACGTGGCATATCACATCAAAAATATCAGCATCCTTCAATGCAGGATTCGCTTCACGTACAGCATCTATCAAAATAGCATATTCCTTTAACTCATCCATAATGGCTTGTTTGCGTTCTGCCTCCGTCCAAGTCTGTATGAAATCATCCAAGGTTTGATAATGACGCAATAATTGTTTTTTAGCAAACGACTGAATACTTTCCGTTCTCATTGTCTTGCCATCTTCGCCCAATACAGATACTATTTCATGGGCAATACGAATGTCCTTACCATTTATGAGATATTTCTCACGAGGCTCTGATACAGTGGGGATTGGGTTGTCAATGATTTTGTAAGGCTTAGACTTTTTTCCACCTCCTTTGGGCGGTTCAGGGTCGCCATCAAATGCCGGGTCTTTAAATTTTGCGGTAGCATTACGGAAGTCTAGGATTTCCAAATGCCATTTACCCTTGTCTTTTCTAAGGCGTGTACCACGTCCGATAATCTGCTTAAATTCTGTCATAGAGCCAATTTCTTTGTCTATGACAATTAAACCACAAGTTTTACAATCCACTCCTGTTGAAAGAAGCTCGGAAGTGGTAACAATCACCGGATAATGTTCGTCAACACTGATAAAGTTGTCTAATTGTTTCTTGCCTTCTTTGTCCTCGCCAACAATACGTGTCACGTAATAGGGTGATTTCTTGCACAAATCACTATTCATATTGATAAGCAAAGTACGCATTTCAGCAGCTTCTTCAATGTCAGAACAGAAAACTATTGTCTTTGTCATGCGACCTATATCATGCAACATTTTAGTAATTCTGTTCGCTACGACCTTACGCCTTAACTTAATGGCAAGGTCACGACCTATGTTTTGCCTTTGATATAATTTCTGCTCAATTTCCTTGCCTAATAAATCAGTCTCTCCTTCTTCGGGCGTCCAACCTTGTAGGTCAATGTTGATAAAGTCGGCAGTAACCCGGTATGGAGCTAAAAAGCCATCTTGAATGCCTTGAAGAAGTGAATACGTATATACAGGCTCACCAAAATAATCAATATTATTCGCTCCTTCATCGGCTTTCGGTGTGGCAGTCATACCAATTTGGGTAGCCGAGTTGAAATATTCCAATACTTTGCGCCATGCGGAATCGTCTTTGGCACTTCCTCTGTGACATTCATCAACGACAATCAAATCAAAGAAGTTTGGCTGTACTTCCAAGAACGGATCGGGCTTACCTTCTTTTCCGACCAACTGATGGTAGAGAGCCATATACACTTCGTATGAGGAGTCAATCTTTTCCTCACCCTCTCCAACAGAAGTTATCTTGGTCATAAACTTCTTGAAAGGCTTGAAGTCCTGAGCCATTGTTTGGTCAATGAGTATATTGCGGTCTGCAAGATAAAGAATCTTTTTCTTTGCTCCGCTTTTATGAAGCCGATGGATTATCTGAAAGGCAGTAAAAGTCTTGCCTGTACCAGTAGCCATTACCACAAGTACACGTTGCTGTCCTCTTGCGATGGCTTCTACTGTACGGTCAACTGCTATACGTTGATAATATCTAGGTTCATGGCTATGGGCATCATAGTAGAAAGGAGTTTCTATTATGTTGAGCTCATCTGATGTATAGTTCTTGGATGCCAGATAACGATTGTACAGCTCTTCCTCCGTCGGAAAGTCCTCTAACTTGATTTCTGTTTCTTTCCCTGTGATAAAGTCATGTTCTAAGAACGCATCACCATTGCTGGAGTAGGCAAATTTCAGGTCAAGGATTTGGGCATAATCCATAGCTTGTTGAATACCACCCCCAACCGCATGTTTATTATCTTTAGCTTCAACTACCGCAATGGGCTTACCTTTATGGTATAATAGGTAATCAGCTTTTTTACCCTCTGCTACTGAATGTTGGTTGCCAACAACAAGCACTCGACCATCCGTAAAATAGTACTCTTCACGCATGTTTATGCTTACTGCCCAGCCTTTTTGTTGGAGGGCAGGAGTAATGAACAGAGTGCGTATCTCTTGTTCTTTGAGTTCTTTCTTGTTTACTTCCATGGCAATAACTCATTTATGGTTTGCGCTGCTGACAATCAAATCTTTTACATCAATATTAAGGGCATTGGCTATATCATTAAGCGTTTTAAGGTCTGGTTGAACAGAATTACTGCACCATTTACTTACAGTGCAATTGGATTTTCCAATCTGTTCTGCAAGCCATTTTCCTGTTTTCTGCTGTTCTGCGAGTACTACTTTAAGTCTGTTGAAATTAGCCATAGGGTAAAATGTTTTAATCACAGCGCAAAATTATATAATTTATCTGATACCGGCACTACTTCCTATAATAATTATTATCAGGAAGTAGAAAAGAGGCTTAAACGATATATTTCGATAAGATATTCTCGTCAATTTCAATCTTATGCCGTCCTGTGGTTGTTCGCAGATTCTTTCTAACAGTATCAAATGTGGAATTGGCAAACCACTCTGCAAATGTCGCCATTACAAATGAGGTAGTCATATCTCTACCTATATTATATTGAAAAGCGATATTCCAAGCAAAGTTCTTCAACGAGATTTGAGTGAGGGAGGTGTGCTTCTTGATATGAATTTCGGTTGCAGAAAGCACTTGACGGTTAGTTGCAAAATAGCGGACAGATTCGCATATTTGGTAAATCTCTGTTTCCTCCAAATCAAAACGCTTAAATGTATCTCGTGTGTATCTTAGGATAGCATTCAACTTTTCATCTTCTTCTCTTTCTTTTTGCCATTGGTATTGTTGCTGCTCACGTTGGTATTCATAATGAAATAACTCCATTCGCTTTTTCTGGACTTCTTCACAGTTTGAGGTAGGTGAATAAGCCAAAGATTGTGCCTTTTTACTCACACACTTTTTGACAGATATTAGAAATGATGGAGGAATTGCATCAACAATATACCTTGCTGAGATAATGCAAAGATGGTATAGTAGTTTTTGTATGACATATCCGATGACCATAACTAATGGAATCAAACTCATTCGTATTCCAAGCATATTGCATACTTGAAACGCTACCATCGAAGCTAATAGCACCATAGTAACCTCGATTATCATAGAGTGAAGTATATCTTGTTTTTGCTTCATGCTTATTGTTGTTTATTTCGCAATGCAAAGATACAATACATTTTCATAGAAAACGAAAGACAAAAATAGGTATGCTTTTGCAAGTCAATTGCTTATGAAAAGAAAAGCTAAACAAATGCAAATATCAAAGGCGAAATGAAAGCATCTGCAAACAAAAGAAAACACTTAAATAAAGTTAAAGTTCTATTTTGCGTTTATTGGGCATACAAAACACTCTATAAAACTATGTTTTGAGTATAAAATAATCATATTTGTACCAAGTGTTATATAATAAGCTGATATACAATGATGATTATATTTGAGGAAGCTGAAATAATAACATAAATCAAAATCAAAACCGCCGCAAATTAATTTTTGCGGCGGTTTTATTATTCTCTCGTCATCCGTCTTTTTCTCAGGCAAAATTCGAGATTAATCCTTTCTCTTTTTCTTCCGATATCTTAAAATATTCTTTATCTTCGAACGTTAATAAATGAGGACATGAGAGTTATTTATCTATTGTTTTTCTTTTCCCTTTGTTTCGTGTTTAATTGCCAGGCCATTCATTTTTTTGAAGGAGATTATACTTCGGCGCTGGAAAAAGCCAAAACTGAAAACAAAAACCTGTTTATCTGCTTCTCCGCTTCCTGGTGCGGCCCTTGTAAAATGATGGAAAAATATGTATTTCCAGACGAAAAGGTGGCTCAATATGTCGATACACATTTTATCCCTCTTCACCTGGATATAGACATTCAGGAAAACGCCGCCTTACAAAAACGGATTAACCCGGAATATGCAGGAGTAGTTCCGCACCTTTGTATTCTTAGTCCGGAGGAAACACTAATCAAAGAATCCGGGGGAGCTTTGTCTATTCCTCAGATGTTAAAATTTTTACAAATCACACCGAAAAACGCCCTGCATCGCAAAATCGCAAAATCTTCCGATATTGATTCAATCCAACAGCTTTTTGCTTATAAAGACAGCTATCAACAAATATTGGAAAAAGCACAACGGGAAAATAAAAATATGTTACTCTGTTTTTCTTCTCATTATTGCAGCCCCTGTCGCTTAATGAAAAAAACAACGTTCAGCAGCCCTTTCATCGTCGATTATGCTCAGGAACATTACGTTCCCGGCTATCTCGATCTCGATAAAGAAGAAAATATAAAATTATGTGTCCGCTATCTCAACAAAGATAGAATCGTCCCTTATCTGGTCATTGCATCACCCGATGAGAAAATAATCAACAAACACACCGGCTATATGGATTCTACAGCTTTCATGGCCTTCCTTCGAACAGATTCGCTCCCGTCCCGAACAGATATTTTACCTCAGGATGAGGTTCGGGTTGAATATGTACAATCCACCCCGACCTGGTGGAATAAATTTATCTACAGTCAACAAACCGGTCATTGGAAACTGGAGCTACTTACCGGCATAAATGTCACGACCTTAAAAACGAGCGGTAATCTATCGGCATTGGATTTCAACCATCGGATCGGATATGAAGCAGGAATAGCCTTCAACCGGTCCTGGCAACATTTCCGGTTAGCTCCGGGTTTATCTTTTATCTCCAAAGGTGGAAAAAACAAAGATTATACACTACGGCAAAACTACCTGGAAATACCTGTTAAAATAGGATGGATATTCCACAATCCCGGTTACGGCTGGTATCAGTGCCTGGACGTAACCCCTTACGGCTCCTTGCGAGTCGGGCATAAATTAAAACGTTCTGATACAGCCATTCCCAACGCATTTTTTGAAACCGATAAATTCGATTACGGCCTGCGTTTTGCTTTACATGCCCGATTTTCTTCCGGAAAAATCGAAGGAGGATATAATTTAGGCTTACACAATATCTCATCCGTTCCGGGAGGAGGTATGTATCACCGGGGATTTTTTCTCAACTTAATGCTCTCGTTGGGAGGATAAAGCAACAACTTTACCGATAAACCGAATCTTCATTTAAAGAAAGGAGCAAAGGAATTCCCCGATTTTCTTTTGAAGCAGGGAAGGAGAACCATCGAAATGATTTACAAGAATGGTAAAAGCCAGAATCTCTCCCCGTTCTGTTGTAAGATAACCGGAAAGACAACGTACGCCGGCAAAAGAGCCGGTTTTGGCTCTCAATTTATTTTTCAAAGCGGGATTAGCAGCGACATAAGGATTTAATCCGGCATCCGTCCCCGCCAAAGGCAAAGAAGCGACAAAATTCCAGCCCAGCATTTTATGAGCCCATAGCAACAAATTTGTAAATACTTCGGCCGGAACTGCATTAGCAGCAGACAAACCGCAAGCGTCTTTCAACACCACTCCGGAAGCTCCGACTCCGATCTCGTCCAGTAATACCCGGCAACGTTCCGGATAGTTGATTTCATCTACCAATTGCCCCAAAGCTTCAGCAAACAGATTGATGCTTTTCTTATTCGTTTCCCGGACAATGTCTTTCAATGCCGGAGAAACAAAGGTCTCTATTTTTTCTTTCTTCCCTCCTCCTGCTATTTCTACTCCTCCGACAACAATACCGATTTTATTCAATTTTTTCCCGATCTCTTCCAAAAAACACAAATCCGGACGATGCATAGCTCCTTTTATCTGAAATACTTCCCGTTTCTGGGGTAAAGTACCCAGGATATGCATTTCTTTACTATACGGGCCTCCGAAAATCCAGGCATCATCTGTATTTCCCTCAGCAGCTTTCACCTCATTCACAAACCGTACTCCCGGTTGCTCCGGATCGACATTTAACAATACGGTTTTTTCTCCGGGCAATCCGGTACGAAATCTTAAATAATAGGTGTTATCTTTATAGTTAAAAGGGAAATAAGCTGCTCCGTAATAATTGGAAATATCTTCCCACAACCAGGACCCGGGCAAAACAACCTGTTTATCGTTTTCTATCCGGATCTTTCCCCGTATTTGACGGATATTCAATTGACGGATTGCATCAACCAACCGGTCTGTAAACTTATATTCCGGGAAATAACGGGAATCAAAACACGGATCTCCGTTCGATTCGATAACGATATCTCCGTTTAATTTCCCGTCGGCAATGGTACCGGTTCTCCATACCGATGTCGTATAATGAAAATCTGCTCCTTTCTCTTTCAGCGCCAAAGCAGATGACAATAATTTACATACAGAAGCCGGCTGTAAAGATTTATCTCCTGACCGATCTATCACAATGCGCCCGTCCGCGACAGTTTTTACCGAGATACCTATAACGGCATGTCTCAATTCTACGGCCTCCAGCAAGCGCTCCAAAGCTTCAGAAGGCTGTCCCCGGAGACCGCTTGACAATCCCCACAGGCAACACAACAACAATCCGAACCTTTTTCCTACCATCTATTCTTCTCCCATTGTCTTCAGAATATTTTCCACCTCTTCTTCGGTATTGTGTAATTTGGCTTTACAGAATGCAATCAATTCCGAGACCCGCTTTACTTTTGTACCCAACTCATCGACATCCAATTTATTCTCTTCCAACAATGTAACAATTTGCTCTATTTCAGCTATGGCATCTTTATAATTCAATTTCTCTTCCATCGTTTTCCTTTTATAATGATTCATCCTATTTCAACCGAATCCACCCTGCTCTTTAATTTTCCGTCGCCAACCACAGTTTCCACAACATCTCCCGCCTTTACTTCTGTTACCGAGCGAACGGCACGACCATTCAAACGGGTGATAGAATATCCCCGTTCCAACACATTTTTGGGATCAACGTATTTCATCTGCATTTCCGCCAACTCGATAAAATGACGCTCTTTCTCAAACCGGCTTTTGCATTTCTGTTTTACCCGTACAGCAAAATCCGACAACTGATTCCCTTGTCGTTCCCGAAGAAGATTCAAACGGTTTACGATACGTGTATATACGGTATTAAAATATCCTTTTCGGTTATATACATATAACTGTACCGAATGCTCCAACCGATGAGACAGCAAGTGCAAACGATTCGCATTTCCTCCCAGCCATCCCTGAGTCAATCGTTTCAAATTAACTGCCAACAATTTTTGCCGATTGTTTTCCCGCAATAATAAATCCTTTACTCCGGAGACAAAATCCCCTCTCAACTCCTCAACATGCGCATCAAAATCCTGAAAAGTCTCGATTAAAAAAGCTGCTGCCGCTGTCGGCGTCTTCACACGCATAAAAGCAACCCGGTCCACAATCGTTTCATCACGTTCATGGCCGATTCCGGCTATTACCGGTATCGGAAACTGGGCCACATTAGCCGCCATATCATAGGAATCGAAACATCCCAAATCCGACTGCGCCCCTCCTCCCCGGATAATCACAACAACATCAAACAGATATTCATATTCATAAATCCGGTCTAATGCTGCAATCACAGATTCCGTCGTCTTCTCCCCCTGCATCACCGCAGGAAACAATTTGATGTGAAATTTATAACCGTAAGAATTCCGCTCCAATTGATTTATAAAATCACCTAATCCGGCAGCCGTCGGAGAAGAAATAACGGCAATATTTTTCGGCAAAAGGGATAATTCCAGGCGTTGGTTCATATCAATAATCCCTTCCCGTTCCAACTGTTCGATAATCTCCCGTTTCTTCCGCTCCAGATCACCGATCGTAAACGTCGGGTTGATATCTTTAATATTCAGAGAAAAACCGTACAATTCATGAAAAATCACTTCTACCTGAACCAAGACCTTCATTCCTCTCTCCAGGCTTCGTCCCGTCGTTGTCTCAAAATACGGTTTCAACATACGGTAAGTAAATGCCCAAATCGTTCCTTTGGCAACAGCAACCGGATTGTCTTCGCCTTCGGGCTTATCGATCAATTCCAGATAACAATGACCAGAACGGTTCTCCTGTATTGAAGCGATCTCCGCAGTGACCCATACCGGTTCGGCAAAACGTTCTTTCAGAGTCCGCTTCACCTGATTGTTCAGATCGAATAAAGAAATAAAATCCATCTTTCCGTTCCCCGTTTATACACGAATCATCAATCACCCGCAGCCTTAAGATACATTTCAGGGTCATCGATAAAATGAACCGGATCGACGATTTTCTTCCCTTCGTCTATCCATTTGTCCAATTTCCGGCTCTCTTCGATATCTTCCTCCTGCTGATCTTCGGCAATCCCTCCCCGGAATGTTTTCGTCTTCTTCAACTCCCCATCCCGTCCGTAGTAATACCAAACCCCTTCTTTCAGGTTATTCCGGTACATTCCTTTTGCCATCACACTGCCGTCCGGATAATACCCCTGCATTTTTCCTTCCAGCTTACCATCCACATATCCGGCTTCTATCCGAAGCCCGCCGTCCGGGTAATAAGCTTTCCAGATTCCTTCCGGAAACCCTTGCTTCCAATTTCTCTCTTCGGCAATTTTTCCGGATGTAAAATATTTCCGGGAGACTCCGTCCAGCTTATTTTCTTTGTAAGTTTCCGTAGCTATAACACGCTCTCCTTTTTTATAGTGCCACTCTCCCTCTTTCAAACGATTCTGATAACATCCCGCAGAGACATATTCCCCATGCTTACTATAAAGCACAGCTTCGGTTTTATCTCCCTGATGAAACAATTCAGCCTGAATACGACCATCCGGATAGTAACGGGTCATTTTTCCAACCGGTTCATCACCTTCGAAATACCCTTCATAACGTACTTTACCATCCGGATAATATCCCTTCTTCAAAACTCCCTGTTGACCGAAAGCAAAAGCCCCGTCCAGCAATATCATCCCTAACATCCAACACAAAACAATCCCTCTCATAGCTCCACCGTCCTGTTCAACTCATCAATATAATCCAACAGTTCTTCCCGGCCCAGTTTTTTCTCCGAAGAAGTCATAAAAGCAATCGGTGTCGTCTCCCAGGTATCCAACATCACTTCCTGATAATGTTCCAGATTTTTCCTGCGCTGAGCAACAGACAGTTTATCTCCTTTTGTAAAGACCATTACAAAAGGGACTCCGTTTTCACCGAGCCACTCCATAAACTCCAGATCAATCTGCTGCGGTTCGAGCCGGCAATCTATCAAAACAAAGAGACAAATCAGGTTTTCACGTTTCAGGATATAATCCCGGATCAGCTTTTCAAACTGTCCGCGAAGCGACTTCGACGTCCGCGCATAACCATAACCCGGCAAATCGACCATATACCAGTTATCATCAATCAAAAAATGATTGATAAGTTGTGTTTTTCCCGGTTTAGCCGCCGTTTTCGCCAAACTGCTACGATTAGTAAGCATATTGATTAACGAAGACTTTCCGACATTCGACCTTCCGATAAAGGCATATTCATGGCGATCAGGAGCCGGACATTTGCCGACATCGGAATTACTGACCACAAATTCAGCTTTTAGAATCTCCATACTACCGTTTTTTAAATTCACAGACTTCTGTTTTTGCTATTTCCCGCAAAAAGTCACAATAAATTTAATATTTTTTTCCGGAACGGCGACCGTTATCTACCCCTTTTTTCTTTTCACCGAAACGTCCGCGGCTATTTCCCCCGTTTTTACGGCGTTCGCCTTTCCATTTATTATTGGCAGTAGAGCTCCGTTTCCCGCCACGCTCGCCCTTACGCATCTCTCCGCCACGCTCGCCTGTCTCCGTCACCGTAAAAGGCAATCCGTTGAAATTCACATTCCGGAAATAACTTCCGAAATTCTCAATTCCCGTAATATCTACTTCAAACTTGGTCTTGTTGTCGAATATCCGTATTCCGCCTATTTCCAAACCTTTCTGGGGTGCATATTTATTGACGATAGCCATCAAATCCCGGGGGGTGAAATCATCATCCCGACCGACATTAACACTAAATACGGTAAAATTATTGTTTGCCGAACGGCTGCGTCCCCCTCTTTCCTTACCACCTTCCCGGCCCGATTCATGACGTTCATCTTCGGACAGGTTCAGGTTTTCCACTCCGGTATATTTTTTCAGCAAACGACCGAATTCGTAAGAAACGATTTTCTGTATCAATTCTTCCTTCGACAAAGCTTCAAACTTCTCAAACAATTCCTGCTGATAAGGCATAAGTGCATCCTTTCGTTCGGCAGTCAAAATCTTATCGGCATAATAAAGCAATTGTGCCCGGCAGACTTCTTCCCCTCCGGGAACTTCCCGGTATTCGAATTTTTTCTTAAGGATCGATTCTATCCGGCGTAACTTTCCCTTTTCTTTTGAATTGATAATAGCTACGGAAATGCCTTCCCGTCCCGCACGTCCGGTACGCCCGCTACGGTGAGTATAACTTTCGGAATCTTCAGGGAGATTATAATTGATGACATGAGTCAGGTTATCGACATCCAATCCCCGGGCTGCTACATCCGTTGCCACCAACACCTTCAAACGTTTTGAGCGGAAACGCGCCATAACGTCATCCCGTTGTGACTGACTCAAATCCCCATGCAAGGCATCGCAGTCGATCCCGTCTTTCTGTAATTTATGGGCAATCTCCCGGGCATCCATTTTCGTTCGCGTAAAAATAATGGCATACATGTCAGGAGCACAATCGATCACCCGATGCAATGTCTCATAACAATCTTTTGCCCGTACCTGATAGTATTGGTGACTTACCGTATCTGCCCCCTGATTTTTTTTACCCACAGAGATCTCTTTCGGAGAATGCAGGTAATTCCGGGCAATCCGCTCCACTTCCCTGGGCATTGTTGCTGAAAACAAATAGGTATTCCGTTCTGCCGGAGTTTCTTCCAAAATGAAATTCAAATCCTCCTTAAAACCCATATTCAGCATTTCATCTGCCTCATCCAAAACGACAGCCCGAACAGCCTCAATATTGACAGCCCCTCTCTTTATCAAATCACACAACCGTCCCGGAGTAGCCACCAACACATGCACGCCTTTTTCCAACTCCCGGATTTGCCGGCGGATATCCGTACCTCCGTATACACAAGTAATACGTAAATCGGAACGATATTTGGAATAATTTTTCAAATCGTTTCCGATCTGTACACATAATTCCCGTGTCGGGCTCAATATCAAAACCTGTATCTTATTCAGAGAAGCATCTAATTTCTGCAACAAAGGCAATCCAAATGCTGCCGTTTTTCCCGTTCCTGTCTGGGCCAAAGCCACTAAATCGTTTTCTTCTCCCAATATGACAGGAATTACTTTCTCCTGTACCGGACTCGGCGTTTCAAACCCTAAATCGGCAATTCCTTTAAGAATTTCACCTTCTAAACCTAATTCTTTAAATTTTTCCATTCAATATAATACTAAAGTTTATAAAGTTTATCAGGTTTATAAAGTTCATAAATAAAAACCATAATACTCCTATCCTGCCCCGTCCCTGTATACGACCGACAACTTAAAAATCATCCGTCGTCATTCTGTACGAAAACTAAAACTAAAATCCGGACATTACGTCAAAAGAGATTTTATCCAGGAAAATCACTTTAGAACATGGAATGAACAACCAATTGAAACAGGATTATTTAATCAAAATCCTATCTTACAAACTTCTAAACAATAAACTCAAATAATTCTTACATTTCTCCGACGCTTAAACGCCGGTTCTTCTATTAATTCTTTAATTTCTTCCGGTGTCAAATTCGGTTTCAACACCACTTCGTCATCCCGAAGGATCAAATCGTTTTCTGCCTTTCTATCGCCCGGTTGTTGATCGAGAATCTCAATATCGTCTTTCGGGAAACCGGTTGCAATAATCGTCACCGAAACGGCACTTCCCAGACTCTCGTCCGTACCTACCCCCCAAATTACTGCTGCCGAGTCTCCGACACGATGAATGATGATCGAGGTAATTTCGGTCATTTCGTTCATCGTCACCTCATCCGTACCGGATGTTATATTCAACAGAATATCTTTTGCTCCACGGATATCGTTGTTATTGAGCAACGGACTATCCAATGCCTCGGTTATCGCTCTCCTTGCCCGATCCTCTCCGGAAGCCTGTGCCGCCCCCATTATGGCAACCCCACTATTGGTCATTACGGTTTTTACATCGGCAAAATCCACATTGATATACCCGGGCAATGTAATCACCTCTGCTATTCCTTTCGCTGCTATATTCAATACATCATTGGCTTTGGCAAAAGCCGCCGATATTGTCTGCGACCCATAAATCCGCTTTATCTTTTCATTATCGATAACAATCAGACAATCGACATTGTCCTTCAAAGAACGCAACCCTTCGCGGGCTTGGTTCAAACGCTTAGGCCCTTCAAAACGTGCCGGAATAGAAACAATTCCGACCGTCAATATCCCCATATCTTTAGCCAGCTTCGCAATTACCGGAGCGGCTCCGGTACCTGTTCCTCCCCCCATTGCCGCCGTAATAAAAGCCATTTTCGTATTCTTACGCAACATTTCTTTTATCTCTTCCAGACTCTCTTCAGCCGACTTCGCACCGATCGCCGGATTATTGCCGGCCCCATGCCCATCCGTCAACTCTCTCCCCAACTGAATCTTCACCGGGACAGGACTGTTTTCCAATATCTGAGCATCCGTGTTACAAAGTACAAAATCCACATCACATATACCCTTGGAATACATATATTCCACAGCATTTCCTCCCCCTCCACCTACTCCGATTACTTTTATAATCGTAGGAGACACTTCATCCAGATTAAAATTTACCAATCCGTCTATCATAACAATCCATAATTTATAGTCAAAGACTGAATATCTAAAGTCTGAAAAATAAAAGCCTTCTTCCTTACCTCATCTCCGTATCCCGGCTGGAATCCTCATTAAACATACCTCCCAGCTTACGTTTAAACCAACTGTCCGTATCCGGTAACTCATTTATACTTTTGCGCTTTCTGGGACGCGGACTTTCTTCCTGATGCGTTTCTTTTACTCTCTTAGCCTTCTGCTCTTCCTGTTTTAGCCTTTTCTGCCTTGCCTGTTCTTCCAATTCCGTGGAATTTACAGTCACCATCTCCAACTCTTCCGGCATTTCCTCTACCTTAAAACTGACTTCCGTCCCTTTCTCCCGCTCCCGCGCCAACGGAGATTGAATATGAATGGCACTGCTCCGGTTAAACCCGACAGCTATAACAGCAACACGTAATTTATCCCCCAGCGTCTCGTCCTTCCCGGCTCCCCAAATCACATTTACATCCCCTCCGACTTTTTCCTGCAAACTTTCCGTTATCAACGTAATCTCATCCATCGTAACCTCTTTATCCCCATACAGCATATTTAATAAAATATTAGAAGCCCCCCGTATATCGTGGCTATTCAGTAAAGGAGAAATCAAGGCATCTTCCAAGGCTGTCATTGCCCGGTTTTCCCCCTCGGCTTCAGAGGCACCCATCAAAGCAACCCCGCTATTCCGCATCACGCCGTCCACATCGGCAAAATCCACATTTACATACCCTTTGAATGTGATGATCTCTGCAATACTTTTGGCGGCAATCGTAAGCACATTGTCTGCCATAGCAAAAGCCTCCGACAATTTCAGGTCTCCGTATATATCTTTCAGCTTATCATTCTGAATAATCAGCAAAGCATCCACATATTGTTCCAATTCATCGATACCGTCCATCGCCTGTTCCATTTTTCTCCTTCCCTCAAAACTAAAAGGCAGAGTCACAATTCCGATGGTCAGAATTCCCAGTTCCCTGGCTTGCCTGGCAATTTCCGGAGCCGCTCCGGTACCGGTTCCCCCTCCCATTCCGGCCGTAATAAATACCATCTTCGTTTTATGAGAAAGTAAATTCCGGATAAAATCGATACTCTCTACAGCAGATTGCCTTCCCCTTTCCGGAACACAACCGGCACCCCGTCCCTCCGTCAGCTCTTTCCCCAACTGAATACGATTTTTTACAGGACTCAAGCGTAAAGCCTGTATATCGGTATTACAAACGACAAATTCAACCCCATGAATTCCCTGCCTGCACATATGGTTTACCGCATTGCTACCCCCCCCGCCGACACCGATCACTTTAATTATCGATTCTCGCTGTACGGGCAACTTCAACGCCAATAATTCGTCATTTTCCATAATCTATATTTTTACATTGCCAGACTATATCACGTCATTTCAAATTGTAAATCATCCGGATAAAACGATACACTTTTAACTATCAACGGAATATACTATTCAGCCAACTTCCCCAACCTCCTTTTTCTTCCAATGGCT
The DNA here is from genome assembly GCF_003524185.1 of Culturomica sp. Taxonomy (NCBI): domain Bacteria; kingdom Pseudomonadati; phylum Bacteroidota; class Bacteroidia; order Bacteroidales; family Odoribacteraceae; genus Culturomica; species Culturomica sp. The sequence goes on along the minus strand of NZ_DOED01000037.1, from coordinate 49,115 downwards.
CACTATGTTCACACAACAAAAGCCCCAACGCCACCAAACAGGACGGAGCTTCCAGTATATCCTCATTGGTTGTCTTAATTCCCGCCGCCTTCGCCCGTATCACTTTTTGCCCCGACAATCTGCCGAGCAAAAGTTCAGTCTCCGCCAAACGACTTCCTCCTCCTGTCAATACAATCTCTTTTTTCGGATCATTGAAACGCCATTGTTGAATCTGATAAACAGCACCTTCCAGCAACTCTTCCATACGACACTGGATTACTTTAGCCAAATCACGTTTCTCAATGCGTTTTTTTACATCCGGGATATCGATTTTCTCATTCTTACATACTGCACGTATAGCCACCCCGTATTGATGTTTCATCTTTTTGGCTAGCTGAATATCTTCCAGAGAAAAAGCCCGTACAATATCGTGATCGATGGTTTGGGCCCCCAGCGGCAAACTAATCTCATATCTCAATCCACCGTCCCTGAACAGTACAACTTCCGTATGGGTAGCCCCCATATCGATCAAGGCAAACGGTTCACTTCTATCGTAAACATCCAAAGCTTCCATATAAGCCCTTACCGGCGGGAAAAACTCAACATTCTCTACCCCGCACGCCTCCATCAACTCACGAATCTCTGTCAAATAGGCAGCATCCGAAAGATACACCCGAAAACGGACATCCAGACTTTTGGCCGTCATTCCGACCGGGTCCGTTACATAGTTTCCACGATCAACGGCATACGTGACAGGTATAATATCCACCAATTCATCCCCTTTCGACAATACCAACTCCGTACATCTGTTTTCAGCCTGAGCAATATCGCTTTCCCTCACTTTTTTCCGGATCGGTACATTTACCTTATGCTCACTGATCCGCAACGCCTTTCCGGATAACGCCACATTCAGGCAATCTATCGGCTTGTCTTTCGCCAACTCCCGGATCAGATATTGAATATAAGACTTTACTTTCGATTTATCTGTAATTATACCGTCCTGAACTCCCTGCAAAGCGATCATCTTGATGCCAGCCAAACGGCATTCGCCATTCTCCTCGGCAGCCACTGCCATTACCATTTTCTCAGAACCGATATCCAATGATGCAATCAAACCCATACTGTCTGAATTTTTATACTATTACTTTCTGACACAAACAACCTGATTGTCGAACTTCAGATTGATTTCCTTATATACATTCCACCCTTTACGTACAATCCCATCTTTCAGAAAAAGACGAAGTTTCTCCATCTTCTCCTCCGCATTCCCCACCTCCCCGAGAATAATCCGGAAATTTCCGACCTTAGGAATCAAGATTATTTCTTCACCCCGGTCGACAACGATCTGTTCGATCAATGCATCCCAGAAATCATCCTCCCTCAACATCATGACAAAAGGATACAACTTCTCACAAGCAAATTTTTTTGATATTTCTCCGGTAGCAACTACTACCCGAGAAGTATACTTACGAGATAACGGCATATACTTTCCGTCCTCATCAACATAAAACCCTTCTCCTGTCAATACTCTAAGAACAGGCTTACGTTGTGTGATATCTACATGGAAATAACCGTCTAAACTGTAGTAAACCTGAGCCGATTTTATAATCGAATTTTTGACAAGCAATCGTTCAACACTGTCTTTATCTATACGGGTAACAGGCATATCCAATACATTTCCATACCCTCGTCTCACCATATTGACAACATCCATATCATCTATGAATGTATTAAGTACAGCATCTTTTACCGAAACGTGGATTCCTTTACATTTTACGTCATCCATTTTCGACGTCGCAAAGGTAAGCACAATTATCAGGTATACAAACAATCCAAGGAATAATATGTAAACTCCTATTTTCTGCATTCAAAAATCCTTTTGGATCAGCTATTCATTGTTATTTATTAAACATATCTGTAAATACAGGCACAAAACGATCGATATCCCCTGCCCCAACCGTCATAAATATGCCTTCACCTACGTTTTGTTCCACAAATTTAGGAAATTCTCCCTTAGCCACGATGTGTGCCGGTACGTTAAGTTTATCTAAAATCACAGCCGAAGTTACGCCCGGAATAGGCATCTCCCTGGCCGGATAAATATCCAGCAGGATAACCTCGTCGGCAATGTCCAGACTTTTAGCAAAACCAGCCTGTAAATCATTTGTGCGGGAATACAGATGCGGCTGAAAAGCCACAGTCAGTCTTTTCTCCGGCCACATTTCCCGCACAGCTCTCAATACGGCTTCTATTTCCTGCGGGTGATGAGCATAGTCATCGATATACATAACCTTCCCCTCGGAATGAATATTGAAGCGTCTCATCACGCCTTTAAAACGGGGCAAAGCCTCCCGGATTTCTTCCGGTCTCACCCCCGCTTCCAACGCTATGGTAATCGCTAAAGTCGCATTCTCCACATTCATCCGGCCGGGTACGCCCAACCGTAAATCTTTTATCTCTGCCTTTTGCCCGTGATAGTCGAAAACATATTGTACTCCCTCTACCCTTAAATTATCGGAATAATTATCCGTTACCTCTTCCACCGCATAATAACCCGAAACCTTTGACTTCTCCAGTGAAAGTCCCTTTTTAATAAAAACTTTTCCTTCCGGAACCGTACGGGCAGCAAAGGCTTCAAAGGCGTCGATCAGATTGGCTTTGTTTCCGTATATATCCAGGTGATCCTCATCCATCGCTGTAATGGCTGCAACATAGGGGGTCAATTGCAAAAAAGAACGGTCGAACTCATCCGCTTCTACGACAATATATTCCGATTTTTCATCAGTCAACAGATTGGTACTGAAATTTCTGGAAATCCCTCCTAAAAATGCATTACACCCAACATGAGAAGCATCCAATAAAAAAGCCAACAACGTCGTCGTTGTCGTTTTCCCATGTGTACCTCCCACACAAAGCGCTTTCCCGGTACGAGACAACAATCCCAGCACCTCAGAACGTTTGTGCAAAACAAAACCCGCTTCTTTAAACCAGCACAACTGACGGGAATCTGCCGGAACCGCCGGTGTATATACGACTAAAGTATCGGCTTTATCACGGTATTCCGAAGCTATCTCTTCTTCCTCATCCCTGTAATTCACTGCAATGCCTTCCAGACTCAACCGTTCGGTCAAAGCCGAAGGTGTACGGTCATACCCCCCTACCCGGTATCCTTTTTGCCGGAAATAACGAGCCAAAGCACTCATTCCGATCCCGCCGATTCCTACAAAATAAATATTCTTTATATTCCTGAATACAATCTCCATATCCTCCTTTATTTAAGTCCGCCGACTTAATTTATTTATTTCCGATCAGATTTAATATCTCCCGGGCAATCTTTGTATCCGAATCCGGCATAGCCAAACCCGCAATATTCTCCGACAACAGTTTCAATTGCTCCGGATGGTCCAGCAATTCCGACAAAGCCGGTATCAACTTATCGGCAGCTTCGCTATCTTTCAGCATAACCGCAGCCTGCTTATTCACCAACGCCAATGCATTTTTCGTCTGATGATCTTCTGCTACATTCGGAGAAGGAATCAGTATTGTAGCTTTTGCCAATAAACACAATTCGGAAATCGTTCCCGCTCCGGCCCTAGCCACCACAACGTCAGCACAAGCATAGGCCAAATCCATCCGTTTCAGAAAAGCAGTCAGCTTTACATTCTCCGGCAAAAAATCTGCCAATTCCGCTTTCAATTTTTCATAATAATAGCTACCACACTGCCACAACACCTGTACATCCTTCCAGCCAGCAATAACTTCCAGGTTTTTTCGCACAGCCTGATTCATCATACCGGCACCCAGACTCCCCCCGGTCACCAACACCGTTCTTTTTTGAGGCACCAATCCATAGTATTCAATTCCTTCTTCTCTCAACTTTCCGGCTTCCAACAAATCTTTCCGGACCGGATTACCGGTAAACACAATCTTTTCCGGACTAAAAAAACGTTCCATACCCTCATAAGCCACACATATCTTCACGGCCTTTTTCGCCAACAAACGATTGGTTACTCCGGCATACGAATTTTGCTCCTGCAACACCAATGGAATTCCGGCCTTAACCGCCGTTCTTCCAATCGGACCGCTGGCATATCCTCCGACCCCTACCACAACATCAGGACGGAAACGCCTGATGATTTTTTTCGCTTTACGTAAACTTTTCCACAAATTAACCAACACCTTTACATTCCGGAGTGTCAATTTCCGCTGTAATCCCCGCACAGGCAATCCCTCTATCGGAAATCCGGCTTCCGGAACTTTCTCCATTTCCATTTTTCCTTCTGCTCCTACAAACAAAATCTCCACCTCCTTATCTAAACGTTTCAAAGCGTTCGCTATCGACAATGCCGGGAAAATATGTCCTCCGGTTCCCCCTCCGCTTACAATAACTCGTTTCATATACAATATGTTTAAAAATCGTTTATCGACAACTCCTATTCTTCAACCTCTTCCTCAATCCTATTCTCTTCTTGCGTCATGTCCTCATCCTCCTCTATTCCTTCTTCCTCTGCCGGTTCTTCTATCATTTCTCCATGTTCCGGAAAGGTATGGCTGACACTCAAAATCATACCAAAAGCCGCACTGGTAAATAAAAGGGAAGTTCCTCCCATACTAACCAACGGCAAAGGCTGCCCCGTTACCGGAAATAAACCGACACAAACCCCCATATTGACAAAAGCCTGCAAAACAATCATCAAACCCAGACCGGTAACCAGCAATGCCGGGAATGTCCGGGTACATCGCCTCACAATAACCCCGATACGGTATAAAATAATCAGGAACAGCAGTAAAATAACGCCACCGCCAACCAAGCCGTATTCTTCAATAATAATCGCAAAAATAAAATCAGAATAAGGATGCGGTAAAAAATTCCGCTGAACACTATTCCCGGGGCCGACTCCCAGCATTCCTCCTCTGGCTACCGCAATTTTAGACTGCTGGGCCTGAAATGACTCCTCACCTCCGGAAAAAAAGGCAGTAACCCTCGATTTGATCGTCGGGAAACGCCACACTTCCCCCAACTTAGGAGTAAAAGCAAGCGCAACGACCAGAGACACCATGACAAACAATCCACCCAATATAACAGCCATTCGCTTCAATCTGATACGTCCGACAAACAACATAATCAAACATACCAACCCCAACAATAACGAGGTCGAGAAATTGTCCATAAAAATCAGAAATATCAAAGGCCCGACAAAAATCAGGATATTTTTTAAAGCCTCATCTCTGCATTCGTCATCATCCTGATAAAAAGAAAGTACCCGCGCCGTATATATAATAGCTGCCAATTTTGCCAGCTCCGAAGGCTGAAAGGTCAACCCGATAAAAGGTATTCTGATCCAACGATCCGTATCGTTAACTGTCATTGAGGAAAATTTCGCGACAATCAGCAACACAAAAGCCCCCAACACAAATACTTTGGCAAACAGCAAAAAATATTTATACGGCACAGATTGCAACCAGTAAATCAACAACAGGCAAACCGAAATAATCCCGACCTGCTTCGCCAGAAAAAAGACCGGATTCCCTTTCGCCAAACGTCCGGTGGATGAATACACCACCATTATCGAAGCAATCATCAAACCGATAATCACATACCAAAGGATCTTGTCCCCTTTAATCCATTCTTTATTCCGCAGATCAAGCTTCATTTCCGGTAATTTATTTTGCCAGTTGTCTTACCTTTTCCTTAAACAGATCTCCCCGGTCTTCATAGTTCCTGAATAAATCGAAACTGGCACAACAGGGGGATAAAAGCACCGTATCTCCGGATACGGCATAGTCACGGGCAGCCGCCAATGTCTCTTCCAGGCTATGAGTATCGACTACCGGACAAATGGCGGAAAAATTATCAATCAATTTCCGGTTGTCCGCTCCCATACAAATCAAAACCTTAACTTTCGCTTTCACGAGATCAAACAGTACGCTGTAATCATTCCCTTTATCCGTACCTCCGGCTATCCATACAACCGGCGTCGTCATACTATCCAGGGCATACCAGGCCGAATCTACATTCGTTGCCTTCGAATCATTGATATATGTCACTCCGTCGATTACGGCAACAGTCTCCAAGCGGTGTTCTACCTGCGGAAAACTCCGCAAGCCTTCCGCAATCGCTTCAAAACCAATTCCCATCTGCATACATGCCAGAATTGCGGCCATAGCATTATAAACGTTATGCCTTCCCTTTATACTGATTTCATTTTTATTTATACGGAATTCACGGGCATTTAATCGTACCACAACCATATCTCCTTCCATTCCGGCATAATTCTCTCCTTCTCCGGGTCTGTTTTCCGTGTAAGTAAAAGCAGCCACCTGAGGTTGTAAACACGCCTCTTCTACCCTCTTCCTCACCACTTGGCAATCCCAACCGTAAATAAACAAACCCTTATCATTCATATTTTGTAAAATACGGAATTTCGAATCAACATAATTCCCGAACTTATGATCGTAGCGATCCAGATGATCGGGAGTTATATTTGTAATCACCGCAATGTCAGCCTGAAAACGGAACATGCCGTCCAGTTGGAAACTCGAAAGCTCTACAACATACACAGGATGCGCTTCAACAGCCACCTGCGCAGCCAGACTGGCTCCGACATTACCGGCCAGCCCGACGTCCAAACCCGCTTGCTTCAATATATGATGCGTCAGTAACGTTGTTGTTGTCTTGCCGTTACTCCCGGTTATACAAATCATCCGGGCCTCCGTATGCCGGCCGGCAAACTCTATTTCAGAAATAACCTCTGTCCCCCGATTCCTCAATTCAGCAACTAAGGGGACCGTATCCGGAATACCGGGACTCTTCACAACCAGATCGGCTCCATAGATCCGTTCCGCCGTATGTTGTCCCTCCTCAAACGGAATACCGGCTTTATTCAGCTCCTCTTTATATGTTTTCTCAATAACACCTTTATCCGACAAAAACACGTCATACCCAAGCTTTTGTCCGAGCAAAGCCGCACCCGTACCGCTTTCTTTTCCACCTAAAATAACCAGTTTCATAACTTCAGCATTTTACCTTCGTCTGTCAACGACAAACCGTAATATCCTCAATAACCCGTTCCTTTTTCAATCTAAAATTTAAAATCTAAAATCTACAATTTTAAATTTAAAGCTTATCTTACCGCATTTTCAGCGTTACAATCGTTACAACGGCCAGAATAATCCCGACAATCCAAAACCGGGTAACGATCTTAGGTTCCGGAATACCTTTTTTCTGGAAGTGATGATGCAAAGGCGACATCAAAAAGATACGCTTTCCTTCCCCATATCTCTTTTTGGTATATTTAAAATAAGAAACCTGCATCACGACAGACAAATTCTCCATCAGGAAAATTCCGCATAAAATCGGTATCAGCAACTCCTTATGCAACATAATGGCAAAAACGGCGATAATACCACCCAACGACAAACTACCGGTATCTCCCATAAACACCTGAGCCGGATACGAATTGTACCACAAGAAACCGATGGTCGCGCCGATAAATGCCGCCCCATATACCACCAATTCGCCCGAATGCGGAATATACATGATATTCAGATAATCAGCATACACCATATTACCGGAGACATACGCCAGAATTCCGAGTGTCGCCCCGGCAATAGCGGACGTACCCGTCGCCAACCCATCCAAACCGTCTGTCAGATTCGCACCATTCGACACGGCTGTTACAATCAGAATCGTTATCAGGATAAATACAATCCAGCCTAAGGTGTCTGCATTCTCTCCGGCAAAAGAAGTAAACCAGGCATAATCGAATTCATTATCTTTAAAAAAAGGAATAGTCGTCTTTGTCGATTTAATATCCCGGGTCAGCACCTTTGCCCCATTCTCTTCTCCGAATCCTTCATCGACAGTACTCGTAATTACCCCGATATCGGAAATCGTCGCCCTTTCCCGGATAACGACATCTTCACTTACATAAAGACTGATCCCCACAATCAGTCCCAATCCGACCTGACCGATAACTTTAAAACGTCCCTTTAACCCTTCCTTATGCTTACGGAATACTTTGATATAATCGTCCGCAAAACCAATCGCACCCAACCATATCGTCGAAATAATCATCAACTGTACATAAATATTATCCAGACGGGCAAATAATAAAACTGGCACCAATATCGACAACAGAATAATGATTCCTCCCATTGTCGGAGTTCCTTTCTTCTGCATTTGTCCTTCCAATCCCAAATCCCGGATTTCCTCACCGATTTGCTGCCGTTGCAAAATACGGATGACTTTCTTTCCTATAATCGTCGCTATCGCTAATGATAATATGATAGCACAGGCCGAACGAAACGTAATGTAATGGAACATTCCCGCTCCCGGGAAATCCAAACTATCCAGATACTTGAAAAGATAATACAACATAAAACTGAAAATTGAATAATTGGGAACGAACACCAAATCAAAGCCCCTTCCCCATTTAATATTACATATTAAAAATCTCTTTTACCACTTCCTTATCGTCAAAATGGTGCTTCACTCCTTTTATTTCCTGATAATTCTCATGTCCTTTTCCCGCAATCAGTACAATATCACCCTTCGCTGCCATCATCAGGGCCGTCCGGATTGCCTCTTTCCGGTCAGTAATCGACAACACGTTCTTTCTGTATTCATCCTTTACCCCGGCCTGCATATCGGCAATGATCGCACCAGGCTCCTCACTCCGGGGATTGTCAGAAGTAAGTATGATCCGGTCACTGTACCGGCAGGCCGCATCCGCCATTTCCGGTCTTTTGGTCTTATCCCGGTCACCGCCGGCACCGACAACCGTAATTACCTTATTGTTCTTTCCCTTCAACCCCTGTATCGTCGTCAATACATTTTCCAATGCATCGGGCGTATGAGCATAGTCGACAACAGCAACAATTCCTTCCGGAGACATCAACGTTTCAAAACGTCCCGACACCGGAACCAGCAAACTCATACAGCGCAATACCTCCTCTTTTTCCAACCCCATCAGACAAGCCGAAGCATATACCGCCAACAAATTATAGGCATTGAAATCTCCTGTAAACTTCGTCCATACCTCACAACCGTCCAGCGCCAAAAGAGTCCCGTCCAGATGTTTCTCCACAGGCTTACAATTAAAATCCGCCAATGTCCGGCAAGAATACGTATATTTCCGGGCCACCGTATTCTGCAACATGACCATACCGTTCTTATCGTCCAGATTCGTCAGTGCAAAAGCCTCTTTTTTCAAACCGTCAAAAAACGCCTTTTTCGCTTCGATATAAGCCCTGAATGTCTTATGATAATCCAAATGATCATGCGTAATATTTGAAAATACCGCCCCATCGAAATCCAAACCGGCAATACGTTTCTGATGAACCGCATGAGAACTGACTTCCATAAAACAATATTCACAGCCGGCATCAACCATCCGCCGCATAAAACTATTGATCTCCAATGCATCCGGAGTCGTATGAGTGGACGGACATCTTTCTTCGTCGATATAATTACAAACCGTCGATAACAAACCAGCCTTTTTCCCCATCAATCGTACCAATTCATACAGTAAAGTCGCCGTCGTCGTTTTCCCGTTCGTACCCGTTACCCCCACCAGTATCATTTGTCGCGAAGGCTCTCCGTAATAACAGGAAGCAATTGTTCCCAAAGCTGCCGAAGAATCCCCGACAACAATATAACATACCCGGGCGTCCAATTCTTCCGGCAACTCTTCACAAACGACAGCCACAGCTCCGGCTTCTATTGCCTTCCCGATATAAGCATGTCCATCTGCACTCACTCCCCTCTGGGCCACAAACAAATCTCCATGACCTACTTTTCTGGAATCGAAATGTACCGATCCGACAGCCATCTCCGTCGTTCCCCGAACTTCTTTACAATCGACTCCTGCAATTAAATCTTTTAACTTCATGATACCATTTTTATATATACGGCTTTACCGTACCGTCTTTTATCGCAATACAATCTGTATCCAACTCCCCTCCCGCACTTCCGTACCCGGATTAATCGACTGGCTTTGTACCATTCCGGCACCGCTTACCCCGACTTTTAAACCGGCATTCTCCAACACAAACAAAGCATCCCTCAATCCCATACCTTTTACATTCGGCACCTGAGAGTTAGTGATCCGCCGGGGTTTCAACACCACATGCTCACTTTCTGCACTGGCTGTCAACACCCAATCGTTTTCCTCCACCTCATCCACCCCTTCCAGCTCATAATCCAATTCACCGAAAATCTCCAAAAAATCCCTTTTAAGTCCGTTTTTACATACCGGCAAACCTTTTACCGGCTCCGTCTTCACTTCCCCATATTGCATATAGGCAATCGAATATACCTTATCTGCAATCTCCCGGAAAACCGGACTAGCCACCTGATTCGCATAAAATCCTTTCGAAAGAGAAGGATTATTCACTACAACGACACAAGAATACAAAGGCTCGTCAGCAGGAAAAAAACCGACAAAACTGGCCCTGTATTTCCGTATGCCATACCCCTCTGTTCCCGTTGCAATTCGGGCCGTACCCGTTTTTCCTGCAATCCTGTATTTATCCGTACGGATATTTCGTCCGGTCCCATTCTCAACCACCCCTTCCAACATTTCCCTAATCTTCCTCAATGTGCTCCGGCTGCATATCCGTCCCCCCACTTCTTCCGGATCTATCCGCTCAATCACCTCCCCCCGGTTGCGTATCTCTTTCACAAAACGAGGCCGCATACGCTGTCCGTCATTGGCTATCGCATTGTAAAAAGCCAGCATCTGTAAAGGCGTTATCTTCAATTCATATCCGATGCTCATCCAGGGAAGCGTAAGTCCGCTCCAATCTTTATCTCCCGGATGCTTGATGTAAGGCTCGCCTTCCCCCTTGATCCGAACGCCCAGCTTTTTATCCAGTCCCATTCCGCATAATCGGTTCACAAAACGTTCCGGTTTATCTTTGTAATGATCGAATACCAACCGGGCAATACCGTTAGACGAAATTTCAAAAATATGCTGCACAGAAATTTTGCCCGGCTTCTTATTGTCTGAATCCGTCAGGTAATTTTTATAAAACTGATACCGTCCGGTCCCCCCCAAATCTACCGTATCCTGGGGTTCCACATAGCCATCCTCCAGCAAAGCAATCATTGTCGCTGCTTTGATCACCGATCCCGGTTCTCCTGCATCCCCGACCGCATAATTCATATCTTCCCGGTAACTTCCACTCGCTGTCCGCGTTAAATTTGCTATCGCTTTTACATCCCCGGTTCTCACTTCCATCAAAATAGCTGTACCATTAACCGCCTCAAATTTTTCCAATTGTCTCAGTAAAGCATTCTGAACAATATCCTGATAATCGACATCAATTGTCGTAATCACATCATTCCCGTCCACAGGTTCTTCCACCGTCACCGGCACCCAAGTCCCGGACATCATCTGTTTGATACTCCGGCCGGGTTCCCCCTTCAATTCGTTCTCAAAAGCCCCTTCCAATCCGACACGTCCCTCAAAACTACCGTCCTCCGACTCGTTCAGATAACCGATCGTACGCGTAGCCAGATTAACATGAGGTTGCAAGCGCACACTGCTCATCACCTCAATTAAACCTCCCCGGTTTTTCCCCAGCCGGAAAATCGGAAACTGACGTATTTCCTTTAATTCTGTAAAAGAAACTTTACGACGATTGATCAGAAAATAACGTTTTTTCTGACTTTTGGCTATACCTAATTTTTTCCGGTAAAACGCCGGAGACTCATCTTTAAAAAAACGGGAAAGACACAAAGCCAGACTATCAACTTTCTGTTGAAACACCCCGCTTTCGACAACAGAACCATCAAAACGAAGCTCATAATAAGGCACCGAGCTGGCTAACTTCCGTCCGTCGCTCGCGCAGATATCGCCCCGGTTCGGTGCCACCTCAAAGTCTTTCACCCGAACGGCCACCGACTGCTTACGCCACTTTTCCCCTTCCCACATCTGTACCCGCAAAGCCTGAAATACCACGGCTCCGGCTATTATGATCATCAGTACATATACCAGACCGATACGCCAAACGATTTCACCTTTCATTGACATAGGCCTACCTCCTGTATAATTTTACAGGAGGCTCTTTACTCTCCTGCAAATTAAGACCTTCTTCATTGATCCGCTTTTTCACTTCCGACTGCTTACTTATAAACATCAGTTGTGCAGCAGCAGTAATCGATTCAAAGCGCAGTTCCCGGACCTCCCGTTCCATCGCTACCCTCTTCTTATACAACTTCTCGGCACTGTATCCGTTTGCAATATAAAATATACCCAAAAACGTAAGGAAAAGAATAAAGGCTATATTTTTCCGTATCACTTTATCTGCCAATATACGCCCGTCCAGCAACTCTTTCACTGAGCTGCCCACCGTCTCCTTCAATTCATCTTTCGGAGCAATAAAATCCCTATTTTTACTGAAAAGTCCCATATTACCTCTGCCATCACTAATCCTTCAATTTGTCATCCGATTTAACCGCGATCCGTAATTTAGCGCTCCTTGCCCTCGGATTCGCAGTAATCTCATCCTCCGAAGGCACAATCACTTTCCGGTTCACCAGTTCAAATCCCTTCGTTTCGTGCCCGTATATCATATCTTTTTCGACTTTCCCCTCAATATTTCCCGTCTTAAAAAAATTCTTCACCAACCGGTCTTCCAAGGAATGATAGGTAATCACCACCAGACGTCCGCCCGGCCGCAACACCTCTCCGGCAGCTCCGAGCATTTCTTTCAAAGCATCTAATTCTCCGTTCACTTCGATACGTAAAGCCTGATACACCTTTGCCAGGTATTTTTTCTCCTTCATTTTAGGAATACAGGAAAAAATAGCCTGATAAAAATCCTCAGAAGTCACGATTGCTTTCTCCTGCCGGGCCTTCACAATCGCCCCGACCAACCGGCCGGCATTTTCCACCTCACCGTAATTCCGGAAAATATTCACCAAAACATCATCCGTATAGGTATTCAAGACATCCGAAGCTTTCAGCTTGCTCCGACGATTCATCCGCATATCCAGCTCCGCCTCATAACGAAAAGAAAAACCCCGATCCGCTTCGTCAAACTCATGAGAAGAAACGCCCAAATCCGCCAAAATACCGTCCACCTTTCCGAATCCGTAATAACGCACAAAATTCCGCAGATAACGGAAATTGTGATTGACAAAAATAAAGCGTTCGTCTTCAGGCACATTCACCAAAGCATCCTCATCCTGATCGAAACCCAACAAATGTCCTTGTTGTAAACGGTTCAATATCTCCCTGGAATGCCCCCCTCCTCCGAATGTCAAATCCAGATATACACCCCCCGGACGGATATCCAATCCGTCGACAGACTCCTTCAACAACACCGGTACATGATATTCAGACATAACTCTCTTTTTTCAAATTCCAAAAACCTGTTGTGTCAATCCGGCAAACTCTTCCGGATCTATTGCAGATTGCCGGTAAGCCTGTTCGCTCCAGATTTCAATTTTCGCATCCTGTCCGGCCAGCACAAGCTCCCTATCCACCCCGATCTCCTCCAGCAAACGTTTCGGCAACAAAATCCGGCCGTTTCCGTCCATCTCAACCTCCAAAGTCCCCCGGTACCATCCCCGCAAAAAAGCAGCGTGATTCCGGTCAAACGGATTCAATTTCCCCCTTACACCTGCCATCAAAGCCTCCCACTCCGAATAAGGATACATATCGACACAAGTTTCGAATATATTCTTACGTAAGACAAAAACCGACTGTTGCGATACCTGCATAACCTTCCGAAAAGAAGCCGGTACCACAACCCGTCCCTTGCCATCTGCCTTACATGAATAATCTCCGATAAACGATAACATGCCAACTCAGATTTTAATTGTAGATTTCAAATTTTAAACCAGACAAACCCGATAACGAATTTATTCCATCGATTTAAACATATCATCTAAAACTCACGATTCAATTGCATTCTTTACTATCTGATCCAATGCACATTGAATACAAATACCAAATTTTAAAAGGCAATTCTTTCAAAAGGTAAAAGTAAAAAAAAAATCCCACTTTAAACCACTTTCACCCACTTTTTGTAAAAAATATTCAATATATATCAAAATTCCAGTATCCACAGGTATTTGCGAAAAGTGCAACCGGTATCACCGCGTCGAAAAATCCCAGTATCTCATTCTAAACTTTACAAATCGATCCGTAAACAGGTTATTTTAGAACCGTCAAAGATCATTCTTCCGGGTCTGGAATTTTCATATTTTCATAATTCTGCAAAAATGGGAACGAATGATCTTATTTTATCTTTAAATTTGGTATTTTTGCGGTATGATAAATAAAGATGATCTCAAAAAATATTACGCAAGAACCCGGCAACTGATCCTGAATCCCAAACGGGAATGGAGCCTTATCGACAATGAACACGATTCGCCGCTCCAATTGTTTTCCAATTACCTGATTCCACTGGCTATCATGGCCTCTATCGTTGTTTTATTACTCGGTCTTTTGCATTACAACGGATTACATACATTGCTGTATACACTGATCAACTTTATATCAATAACACTGGGAACTTATCTGACTTTTATCATCACGCGGGAATACCTGACCGGTAAGCTTCCGGATGCCGAAGGCACAGCTTTGCATTTGTCCGTTTACAGTGCGGCAGTTTTTACCTTGTTCCACAGTCTTTCTGTTGCATTAGTCAGCGGTTTCTGGAGTCAATTATTAGGGTTGATCAGCCTGATATTTTTACGCACCCTACACGCCGGTATTTCGGGGATTACCAAACTGGAAACCGGCCAAAAAACCAGTATGCTGATTATCATGGCCTTGTCTATCATATGTATTCCGGTCATTTGTAAGAGATTGTTAATGATTTTATTTCACATACCCGTTTTTAACTTGTAAGCCCATATCATGAGTAACGATATCAACATTCGCAACAAACGTGCTTCTTTCGATTACGAGTTTATTGAAGAATACAATGCCGGAATGATTCTGACCGGCACAGAAATAAAATCCATACGTGCCGGAAAAGCCAGCCTTGTCGATTCCTATTGTTATTTCGACCGGGGTGAACTTTGGGTAAAAGGCATTCACATTGCGGAATACCGTTTAGGTACTTACTACAATCACGATGAAAAACGGGAACGGAAACTTCTGCTCACCCGGAAAGAACTCCGTAAACTGGAACGTAAAATCAAGGAAAGCGGTCTTACGATCATTCCGGTCAAACTGTTCCTGACAGACAAAGGCTGGGCAAAATTACGCATCGCCCTGGCACGCGGTAAAAAAGAATACGACAAACGGGAATCGCTCAAGCTCAAAGATGCCAAGCGGGATATGGACCGTGTACGCAAATTCTGATCATTTATCCGGGTGATTTTAATTCCCTCTTTTTCTTTTCATTTTTTAGTTTTCTTACTACCTTCGCATTCGTTTGAAAACGCTAGGAATTTAATCAAAATATCAGTATCATGTATCAAGGAATAAAAACAGTATCATTCGAAGAAGCTGTAAAAGTGGTGAAATCCGGCGACCGGATTCATATCCACAGCGTCGCCTGTGCACCGCAGGGATTAATTCAGGCTCTTTGTGCCCGGGGACGTGCCGGAGAACTGAAAGACATAAAATTACAACACCTCCACACGGAAGGATGTGCTCCCTATGCAGAACAGGAATTTGAAGGCGTATTTTTCCTGGAATCGTTTTTCGTAGGTCATAACGTACGCAAAGCGACACAGGAAGGTTGGGCCGACTACATTCCGGTTCATCTGAGCGAAACTCAAAAATTGATCCGCATGGGGATTACCCCCGTAGACGTTGCCATGATCCAGGTTTGTCCTCCGGACAAGCACGGCTACGTATCTATGGGTACTTCCGTAGATGCAACCCTGGCTGCCGTACAAACGGCTAAAACGGTTATTGCCGTCATCAACCCGAACGTTCCGCGTGCCTGGGGAGATGCTATCATAAAATTATCGGATATCGACATTTTCTGTGAAGACGACACCCCGCTGATCGAAGCCAAACCGGCTCAACCCTCCGAACAAGACATCAAAATCGGTAAAAACTGTGCCGGTTTGATCGAAGACGGTGCCTGTCTGCAAATGGGTATCGGAGCCATTCCGAACGCCGTATTATCCCAATTGGGTAACCACAAAAATCTGGGAATCCACACCGAAATGTTCGCTGACGGAGTTCTTCCGCTTTACTACAAAGGCGTTATCAACAACCTGAATAAAAAATACGACAAAGGGAAGATTGTTTCTACCTTTCTGATGGGTTCCAAAGAAGTATACGATTTTATCGATGACAATCCGGCCGTAGCCATGATGGATGTCGGTTACACCAACGATCCCTGTATCATTGCCCAACAGCCGAAACTGACAGCTATCAATTCGGCACTGTCCATCGACCTTACCGGTCAGGTAAATGCAGACTCTCTGGGTTGCAAGTTTTACAGCGGTTGCGGCGGTCAATTGGATTTCATCCGCGGAGCGGCTGCCAGTGAAGGAGGCAAACCGATCATCGCCATGCCGGCTGTAACGGCCAAAGGAGTCAGCAAAATCAGCCCGACTTTACTGAACGGAGCAGGTGTTGTAACCACCCGTTTTGATGTTCACTATGTCGTTACGGAATTCGGTGTTGCAGACCTCTACGGTAAAACCTTACAGGAACGTGCAAAAGCATTGATTGCTATTGCAGCTCCCCAACATCAGGAAGAATTGGACAAAGCTGCATTCGAACGTTTCGGCAGCCATTTCCATTTTGTAAAAAAATAAATCCGGCAGAAAGAGGAGCTTTTTCAGCTCCTCTTTTTCTTTCCTTCCCTCTCCGATTATCCTTCCCTTTGACTTTCGACATTTTAATCGTACCTTCGCCCATCGTTAAAGAAAACCGTTTTATTTTTACAGCCTTATGATGGATTGGAATACACTTTTATCTGCACATCGCTACCACCCGGGAAGCCCCGCTTCTTTATTTCACTCTCACGACCGTTCACAGTTCCAACGCGATTACGACCGGTTGATTTTTTCTTCCCCTTTCCGGCGTTTGCAGAATAAAACACAGGTATTTCCTTTGCCCGGAAATATTTTTGTCCACAACCGCCTTACACATAGTCTGGAAGTGGCCAGCGTAGGACGGTCACTGGGCAATAAAATCGCCCAATTCATCAAACAACAAAATGTGCCAATAGACAATCCTGAACTACTGGAAGAAATCGGTACGATTGTCAGTAGCGCTTGTCTGGCGCACGACTTAGGCAATCCTCCTTTCGGACATTCGGGCGAAGAAGCTATTTCCTATTTTTTCAGCGAAGGAGAAGGCATGTATTTTAAAAAGCTATTATCGGATGAAGAGTGGGCCGATCTCAGTCATTTCGAAGGCAATGCCAATGCTTTCCGCCTGTTGACACACAGTTTCAACGGAAGACGTCCGGGAGGATATACCATGACTTATACAACCCTGGCTTCCATCGTCAAATATCCTTTCGAATCCAAAGCCTCCGCCAAAGGCTATAAATACGGTTTTTTCCAAAGTGAGAAAGAAATCTTTCAGCAGGTGGCCGAAGAATTGGGCATTCGCCGGATAAGTGAAAATCCGTTGCAATATGTCCGTCACCCCCTTGTATTTCTGGTAGAGGCTGCCGACGACATTTGCTACCAAATCATGGATATCGAAGACTCACATAAAATGCGGATACTCTCTTACGATGAAACGACAAATATCCTGGAAAATTTTTATGACAAAAACGAAGACAAAGAAGACCTGAAAATCATTGCCCGGACTTTTAAAGTGGTAACTGACAAAAACGAACGCATCGCCTTCCTCCGTGCCGGCATTATCAACAAGCTGATCAACGCCTGTGCCGATATCTTCTGCCAAAACTACGAAACCATTATGATGGGGGAATTCAAGAGCAGTTTAATCAAAAACCTGACGGGCACCAACAAAATGGCTTACGACAAGTGTACAGAACTGGCTTACAGTCGGATATACCACACCAATATCGTCACACAGATTCAAATAGCCGGTTTCAAAATCCTCGGAACGATCCTGAAAGAATATACGGATGCCGTTCTCAAACCGGAAACCTATTACGCCCGCAACATCTTATCCGTTATGCCGGAACAATACCAAGTCAGTAAAGACGACTCGATGTACACCAAAATACAAACGGTCGTCGATTACGTATCCGGTATGACCGATTCTTATGCATTGAATCTTTACCGGAAAATCAAAGGAATCGAGTTACCGGAATTAAAATAAAAACAGTCAGTTGTAAAATAACTGTAATATGAGGGAAAAAGCCGGCAAGAAAATGAGGTATCCTGTTTTAAAATAACCTATTCTGCCACAATTGCGGCAAAATAGGTTATCAACATCCCAAGCTTTAAAAGCTATAGACAAACCGCTACAATTCAGTTTGCTCGGTACGGCAAATAATCTCGTTCTGCAAATCCTCACCCAGATCATTGAAATAGTCGCTGTATCCGGCAACCCTTACAATCAAATCCTTATAGTTTTCAGGATGCTTCTGAGCATCCCGCAATGTATCAGCATTGACAACATTAAACTGAATGTGATGTCCGTCCATACGGAAATACGCACGGATCAAATGTACCAGATTTGTAGCCCCTTGTTCCGTTGCCAGTAAGGAAGGTGTAAATTTCTGATTCAACAACGTCCCCCCCGTCTTGATATGATCGATCTTAGCGGCGGATTTAATCACAGCCGTCGGTCCTTTGGTATCGGCTCCCTGTACCGGAGATATTCCTTCTGACAAGGGTTTGCCGGCATTACGCCCGTCCGGTGTAGCCCCCGTCACACTTCCGAAATAAACGTGGCAGGTTGTCGGTAACATATTTACTCGATAATTAGCCCCCCTCGGAGACTTATGCCCGTTTAACACATCGTAGTATAAATCGAAAACTTCTACTTCCTGTTTATCGGCATAATCATCGTCATTTCCATACTTCGGGGTTTTGTATACAAATTGATACTGCAACTCTTCATATCCCTTAAAATCTGCAGCAAGAGCCGCAGCCATCTGTTCCACACCGACGTCCTTCTTATCATAAACATGATACCGCAAAGAAGTCAGCATATCCGTAATGCTTCCCAGACCAACGCCCTGAACATAACTGGAATTATAACGGGCACCGCCGCACATATAATCCTTACCGTTCTTAATACAATCTTCAATCAGGACAGACAAGAAAGGCACCGGCATATGGCGCATAAAAATCCGTTCGATAATATTATTCCCGATCAGTTTAATACGCATAAAATGTGTCACCTGAGCCCGGAAAGCAGCGAACAACTCTTCATAAGTCGTATAATCAACCAAACAACCGGTTTTCAAACCGAGTTGCTTGCCCGTACGTTTATCAAATCCGTTATTCAATGTCAATTCCAATATTTTCGGCAGGTTAAAATATCCGGTAAGGATGTAAGCCTCTGTTCCGAAAGCTCCGGTTTCCACACAACCGGAACAACCGCCGTTACGGGCATCTACAACATCTTTTCCAGCCCGGAGCATTTCCTGTACCAACGCATCCGTATTGAAAACCGAAGGCTGACCGAATCCGGTTTTAATAATCTCAACGGCGGCCCGGATAAACTGATCGGGATTCTTCTTGCTGACCTGAATCATCGAACTAGGCTGCAAAATACGCATCTCCCGGATAACATCCAGCAAAATATAAGACATTTCATTTACACCGTCACTACCGTCTTCCTTTACTCCTCCGACATTGATCAGCGAAAAATCGGTATATGTGTTACTTTCCTCTGCGGTAACCCCCACTTTAGGAGGAGAAGGATGGTTATTAAACTTTACCCAGAACGACTCCAACACTTCGTATATATCTTCCTTCGTCGCAGATCCTTCCCGCATCTGTTTTTCATACAACGGATAAAGACTCTGATCCAGACGTCCCGGATTAAAAGAATCCCAAGGATTCAACTCTGTAACGACCCCCAGATGGATAAACCAATAATGTTGGAGAGCTTCCTGCACAGTACGCGGAGCATGTGCCGGCACCCAGCGACAAACCTCTGCCATCTGTTTTAACTCAGACTTACGCTTCGGATCGGCTTCTGCCGCTGCCAACTCTTCCAGCTTATCGGCATGTCGGCCTGC
Source organism: Culturomica sp. (assembly GCF_003524185.1). Taxonomy (NCBI): domain Bacteria; kingdom Pseudomonadati; phylum Bacteroidota; class Bacteroidia; order Bacteroidales; family Odoribacteraceae; genus Culturomica; species Culturomica sp. The sequence continues at coordinate 29,027 of NZ_DOED01000037.1, read as the reverse complement.
ATACATAATCATGGCATCACAAACAATTTCCATGGCTCGCAATTCGTCGTGCTTATCCACACCTTCCGGATCGTCCAGCATATCCAATTCAGCCATTGCTTCCTCAATTTCCCGTTTCAGATCGAGCAAACCCGTACGGAACATTTTCTTACCCAATACGGTATGTCCCGGCGCCCGCTGTTCCTGAAATTCGGTAAAGATACCGGCAGCGTATGCCTCCTTCCATTCTTCCGGTAAACTTTTGAAAATTCTGTCCCGGTTGGATTTACCCGTCCAATAAGGAATAATCACATCCCGATAAGCCTTACGGGTCTCCTCGTCCGATTTAAAAGACACTTTTGCCCGGTCATTCAATATCTCAAGGTCTTTTATCGAATGCACACATATTTCCGGATAAGTAGGGGTTGCTTTAGGCGCCGGTCCCCTTTCTCCGACAATCAATTCCCCTTCGTTAATACAGATGTATTTGTGTTCCAAAATATAACGGAACGACATTGCCCGCTGAACCGGTACCGGTTCGGCATCGGCCACACCCGATTTATAAAATTCCGTAATCAATAATGCACGTTCGGCCGAAATACGATTCACGGCATTCAGACTCTGTTCACGCAGTCTTTTAATTCTTTCACTCAGTTGCATAGTTATAAAGTTTATAGTTTTTACATTACAATATCGTATAGTTGTTTCGGCGGAAACACTCTTTTATCTCACAAAGATCCTTTTCCGTCATACTAGCCAGATCTCCCATCTCATAGGTCATCCCCAAACGACGATACTTATCGGCCCCCGTCCGGTGATAAGGCAAAAACTCCACTTCACGCAAAGCCGGCCATTGTTTTAGACAATCCAATAAAGCCTGTTGCCCGTCAGGGGTGTTGTTTACTCCGGGAATAACGGGAATCCGTATGATAACCCGATTACCGTACCCGGCTATACATCCCAAATTCTCCAGCACCTGATGAAATCCCCGACCGACAAACTCCGTAAATTTAGCCTCCTCCGCTGTCTTCATATCATACAGAAACAAATCGGTATACCGGCAGATTTCTTCCAACATTTCACAGGAAACAGCTCCGGCCGTATCTATACAAGTACTGATCTTATGAGCTTTACACAGCTTAAGTATCTCAAGTAAAAAAGGAGCCTGCAACAAAGGTTCTCCACCCGAAAAGGTCACGCCTCCACCCGATTCTTCAAAAAACACCTGGTCTTTTAATATCTCTGACATCAATTCCTCGGTCGTAACACTGTACCCTACCGTACTCTCCTCCCGGAACTCCTTATCTCCCAGCCGGTGAACCTGTAACATAACCGTCGGTTGCAAAGACTGACTTTCCGGATTATGACACCAACGACAATGCAAATTACATCCTTTCAGAAATACAGTTGTCCGTATTCCCGGGCCATCATGAATTGCATAGCGCTTAATATCGAAAATATTTCCACGCATAACAGTAAAAAATAAATAAATTCGGATTATTATTTCCGGAAAGTATCATTCGTTTCCGGAATCACACACAGAAAAGTATAAAGTGCTAACAAATCCAGCACTCATAAAGTCCCTTATAGGAACGGTTCTGTAAAATACGATATATATCCGGTGCAATTAACATGCAGCCAAGATATGCAATCGTTTGATATAAAACAAGGTTTTAGGAAAAAATTTCTTTAAAAGAAACGAGCCGGAATTAAATTCCGGCCTTGTTCCTTATCCCAGTAATTCTTTTACTTTAGCAGAAATCGCTTTACCATCGGCCTTCCCCGACAATTGCTTCGTCGCAACCCCCATCACCTTACCCATATCTTTGGGAGAGGTTGCTCCGACAGAAGCGATGATCGCTTTTAAAGCATCCGTCAATTCCGCTTCCGACATCTGTTTCGGTAAAAACGAACTCAATACTTCAAGCTGTCCGCTTTCCTCTTCATACAAATCGGTACGCCCCTGCTGCTTATATATTTCAGCAGCATCCATACTCTGCTTTGCCAGTTTCTGAATGATTTTAATACATTCGGCATCGTCTATGCCATCTGCACCCGGACGGGTTTTGGCTTCCAATATCACTTTTTTGATATTCCGCAAGGCTTCCAGGCGAATTTTTTCTTTCGCTTTCATGGCATTTTTAATGCCTTCGTTTACTTGTTCTTCTATCGTCATAATAAATTGTATTAAGTATTTTTATTCGAATAACCGCTAATACATAGGTGCATTTTAAAACTTCCTTTCGAAAAAGCAATGCCACTAAAATCCAAATACAGGATTTAGCTGCCAATTTTAAACCGGTGAAGTAAATCCATTGTCTGCTCTATTGCCTCTAAAAGGTTCAATTCATCCTACCTTCCCGCTTATATCCATCCGGTATTTCTCCCGTTCCAATTGACGAAATTAATATTTTCAAACGAATCTTTTGATGAAAGGGATTTAAAAAACATATCGACACGCTTTTTTCTTACCTTTGCGAAGCAATCTGGAATATATGACTTCGATTAAAAACAAAACCATCTGGACCATTGCTTATCCGATCATTTTCGGTAATCTGGCACAAACTTTAATTGCATTGACGGACACGGCATTTTTAGGACGCTTAAGTCCCATTGCCTTAGGCGCCTCAATGATGGCAGGAATATATTATTACGTCTATTCAACCTTGGCCTGGGGATTCAGTATCGGTATACAAATCATCGTAGCCCGCCGTCTGGGAGAGAACAAATTAAACCGTATCGGAGTTATCTTCGAGCACGGCCTGGTATTTGTGCTGTTCTTATCCTCCGGATTGTTTCTAATCCAGCATTACTTTACCGACAGCATACTTCACAACATCATTCAATCGCCCAACATATATAATTCGGCAATGGACTACATGAATTACCGGCATTACGGTATTGTCTTCGTCTGTTTCAATTTTCTTTTCAGGGCTTTATACATCGGACTTTCCAATACAAAAGTAATCAGTTTTTCCACGCTATTGATGGCCATCGTCAATATCGTACTCGATTATGTCCTGATATTCGGCAAATGGGGATTCCCCAATATGGGAGTCGGTGGAGCAGCATTGGCTTCTGTCTGTGCCGAAATCTCCGCACTTCTCTTCTTCATCGGCTATACACTCGTAAAATTACCGTTGAAAACATATGCCTTATTCTATTTTCACAAACTCGAAGGCTGGTTGATGAAATCTATTCTCCGGCTGGCATTTCCGACTATGCTGCAAAAATTATTTTCTTTCGGAACCTGGTTTATCTTTTTTGCACTTGTCGAGCACATGGGAGAAGGGCCGATCGCCGTATCCGGAATCATTCGGAGCGTTTATATGTTGATTATGATACCGGTATTCGCATTCGGAGCTACGGCAAATACGCTTACGAGCCGCCTCATCGGTGCCGGTAAGCAAAACGAAGTTATCCCGACGATACTCAAAACAATCGGTCAGGGCATGCTGGCCATCCTGCCGATACTACTTTGTTGTTTATTCTTTCCCTCTTTTATATTGTCTGTCTACACAAACGATACGACTTTGGCTGCGGAATCGGTTTCTTCACTTTTCGTTGTTTGCTGTGCAGCAATCACGATGAGTATCGGGATGCCTATGTTTGAAGGCGTCTCCGGCACCGGCAACACCACCAAAGCCTTGTTGCTCGAATTTGTCGTATTGGCAGCCTATACCTTCTCGGTTTGGTTTTTCGCCTCTTATATCAATGCCCGGGTAGAATGGGTCTGGAGCAGCGAATTTATTTACGGTGTATTTATCGGTTTGGTCTCCTACCTATACCTGAAATTCGCACACTGGCAAAAGAAGAAAATTTAAAACATCTGCTTATTTCTTCCGATATAAACCTCCGGAATTGAATTTCAGGGATACTTCATGCGAGGCTCCGAACACATTGGCATCCGTTCCGGTCGATGGTTCATAACAATAAGTAACGGCCAGACAGTCCAGTAACCGCATTTCTCCCTGTACGCCTATTGCCTGTTCTTTCCGCCAAATCAAACCGATTCCGGCCATATTCCGGTAATAGGCAAAAACGCCTAAATCCAGATCACTGTCCCAATCGCTATCGTACACATATAACGCTCTCGGCAAAATATCCCAACGGGATCCCATTCCAATCCGGTATTCCCCATACAAACTTATCCTGGAATACATCCCGGCACCTCCGTCCCGGCACACTCCCCGGTAGCCTGCTCCCAAAGACAATTCCCGGTAATTCCAGGCAACACCTCCGGCAACATAAAACCATTCTTTATTAAAATCTTCCGGCTTTGCACTTCCCAGATTCTCCGGCCAATCGTAACGCACCAATTGCATCCCCGCAGTAAGTCCGAGAGAAAGACGGGAATTTTCCGACAGAGCAAATCCCCGGTCTCCGGTCAATCCGAACTGATAATCTTTCCGGTACCCCGATTTACTATATCCCCCGTTGACACCCGTCCCCCATTTTCCGGGAGTCCACAGCTTGTGTAGCGAAATACCCATATATTGAGGAGATTCTTCCAGTTTTCCCCATTGATGCCGATACCACAAAGCGGCTGACACACCGGTTTCCCGGTTATAATAAGCAGGATTGATAATTTCCGGACTGGACAATGCCCTTACCGGCACAACATCTTGAGCCATTCCTCCCGTCACCATACCCCAACAACAAAATACACCCCATAATTTCTTCCACATAACCAACATTGATTTACATTTTAAAATACGGGAAGTCCCCCGGTCAGGGACCTCCCGCCTATTATTTGTCATTCACGTCCTAACGTTATCGTCGTCCAGAAATTGACGGCATCACTGGGGTCTGCCAGTTCGATGTATAAAGGTACATTATCATCCGAAGAAGCGAAAGCATCGCTCAAAACAGTCAGCACCACTTGTGCATCCCGGGAGCCTTGCTGCACTGTCATCTGATAAGGCGCATCCATTTGGAAATGAATTCCCAACTTAGCCATATACTGGTTTAAATTCAAAGGAATCGTCATATTTCTGGCAGCGGCCTTATCCAATACATTGGGAATGGTTATTGTAAACTCTTTGTTTCCTTCTCCGGCAGCCAACAAAGCCTCGTATTCGGCATTCGGGTCCAGTGTCATCACATAATCCGGACTACGCCCTATTTTCAGCCAGGTTTCTTTCCAGGCCGGATCATACTCAAAAAGCTGAGAGGGATTTTTACCTTCCTCCGTCAACGTCAGTTTTACCCGCTCAAAACCGACCTGTGGGAATAAATCACCCCTTACCTCGACTTCAATAGATGCTGAACGTTCTCCGGCTGGTACGAAAAAGGCATGTCCGTATTCCCCCAGTATCTTGAAATCCGTACCTTCTACCAAATCCGTTTCCAACTTGAAAGGTACGACCAAATCCTGCACGGCAGCCTTTGTCATCGACAATAAAGCCAGTGAAACCTTTTTGGGAGCCGTCGCATCGAAATCCAACATCACCTCTCCCACTCCTTGCGGATCACACCAGGGAATCGGTAAAGCGGCCTTACTCACATTCATCTGATAAGAAGCACAGATAGTATTCAAATCAATATCATCGGCTTCCTGCAATTTAGCCGTCACCGTCAAACTTTTTCCGGCCGGCACTTTACTCCAATCTATGCTGAACAATTCGGGAGTAATTTTTTCACTCCCTTTAAAAGCCACTTCGTTTTTCAGTATACCGATAGCAGAACTCAACTCTGCCGGTTCAATGCTTACATCCAGTTTTACCGTAAGGTTCTGTCCGGCCTTCATCCGGTTCATTTGCATCGGAACAGCTACGTTTTCAGCATCACTGATAAAATAATCCGCACTTTGATCCGATGTTTTCTCCAAAAAACCGCCCCTCGGCAATTTCGGTATATACTCATAATCGTTATCATCGTCACAGGCCGATAATCCACAGACGATACCGACGATTAACAAACCATATTTCAATCTATTCATAACTTTCAAAATTTAAAGTTTTACATTACATCCGGTCAGTCTCCAAAATTAAACGCTACCCGGAATGCATACGACCTCGCCCAATCCGGATTTGCCATATAATAGGTAAACTCTAAAGTCTTATCACATGTGGAAATAGCTATCGGCTGATTAACGGCAGCCTGTATCCAATACTCATCACCCGTCGTATCTCCGTCCCAATATACGGTTACCGAAAGCTGTTCTTCCCAGGACATCGTCGGCTTGGCCGGATTCGTAAAGTCGATAACAACTTCTACTTCATTATATTCAGCCTGATCGGCAGTTCCCAGCCATGCATTATAAGCATATTCCAACTGAACGGCAAAAAATATTCCGCTTACATGATATTTGATTTTACCCGGAGCAAGCTCCTCTATCGGCGTAAATGTCGCAGGAAATTCAACCTTATCCCACCAGGGTGTCGTCTCTTTTCCTTTCACTTTACCGGAGAATAGGTTCAATTCCAACGGGCAATCGTCATCTTTTACGATCAGAGTACAAGCATCCCGCTTGCTTCCGGTACCCGGTTGTCCGATCTGTATATCGGCATCGTTCGACGTCAATGTAAATACAATCTGCTGATCGCCGTTTATATCGAGGTTATCATGCAGTTGAACCCGTATGTACTGCGTAAGCTCTCCCGGAGCGAAAGTCAGAGTCTGAGACTCGTTCAGCAATTCGTAATCCTCACCGGCAATCAGGCTCCCGGCATTAATCGTAAAATCCACCTTTACCGGCGTATTTCTTACGGTACTAACCAATTGCACCGGGATCTCAACCGGGTCCGGCTCGCTTTCAACAGCTGTCAGCTCTCCCGATTGAAAAGCAAGAAACCAAGGTCCTTCGTACAAGTGTTCCAATTTACTTTTTTCACAGGAAAACAAAATCCCGGCCAAAGCAAAAATCCAACCTATATTAATTAAAATCTTTTTCATAAACATTCGTTTTAATCATAAAACCTAGATACCACTCAATAACCGATATTTTGCACCATATTACCGTTATTCTTCATCTCATACAATGGAATCGGCAATACAAAACGTTTATCGGGCCATGTCACCAACGGCGTAGCCTTACAACCGGGGCGTACATTATCCTGACCGTTTCTGGACAAATCGAACCAGCGATGTCCTTCAAAAGCCAGTTCTTTCCGGCGTTCCGAAGCAATTGTACTGCCGTCAACAACCCGTAAACCCGAAAGTCCGCGTTTCGCACGCACGGCATTGACATCATTCAACGGTGTATCGCCGATTTGTGAATTATTCTTCTGATTGGCTTCGGCCCTTATCAAATACATTTCAGCCAAACGCAGAATATGAGGATTATTGATTTCAACGTTCCCTGTTCCTTCCCGTCCCGGATATTTATTTACGGTATATTCCCCGTCTTTATTCAAAACGACCAGTTTCGCTCTCACGTCCCCTTCTTCGTAAGATGTCGCCAATTCATTTGCCGCCACCAAATCTCCGTAATACAAGTATACACCACCCGGATTGTTATTTCCTCCGTAAAAATAGTCATCGGTCTTATTGGATTGCAACTCAAAAATCGTTTCCTTCTGTCCTTCCAATGCCCAATATTTTACAAAATCTGCTGCCGGAGTCAATTCATAACGATGTGAACCGATGACTTCCGTTGCCATCGTAGCCGCATCCTGGTTATTCCCCTGATACAAATATACGCGGGCCAGCAATGCCTTGGCTACTTCTGAAGAAGCCCAGAAACAGACTTTCTTCTCCGTCATCAGATCGGCTGCCCGTTTCAAATCCGAAATAACCTGTTCATACACCTTGTGCACGGTACTCCGTGCCGGTTTACCGATTTCAGTCGTCAAAACAACCGGAATACCGGGATGTCCGCCTGCACCGTCAGCCCCCGGCGCCAGTTTTGTATCCGTAAAATGATAAGGATAAGCAAACCAACGGCACAAATCGAAATGTACCATCGCCCGGATAAACAAAGCCTCTCCCAGCAACTGATTTACCTGTGCGTCCGTAGCCCCCTGACGGTCAAACTTATTTGCCTCGATAGCGTTGATCACATTGCAGGCAGCACATATAATGTAATATCCCATACTGTACACACCGTCGGAAGGCCCGTCATTAGATCCCATTGTCAGATTAAACTCCTGAATATAACGTCCGGATGCCTTTACTGACGAAAGCACAACATTGTCTGCCATAACATCCGGAGCCAATATCGAAGACTCACCGTACAAACTCCTGTCCAGCAACGGCGCATACAAACCATTGGTTGCCAGAACCAGTTTATCATAAGTCGAAAGCGCTTTCTCATTAGAAATGGACGTCTTGGGATCCTTATCTATAAAATCGGATGAGCAAGACCATAACAAGGCTATACTCAAGATGATGCCTAATATATTATATACTTTTTTCATAGGTTTTACTTTTTATAGTTCATATCATAAACCAATATTCAGACCGAACACAAAAGAACGGGAATTCGGATAAACATTGGAAGAAGATCCGTAAACACCCACTTCCGGATCCAAAGACCAGACATTGGAATGCGTCCAAAGATTCGTACCTTTAAAATAAATCTGCAAATTATCGATACCGATTTTTCCGATCAGATGCTTCGGGAAATCATAAGAAAGCGTCACATTTTTCAAACGAATATATGAACCGTCTTCCAACCAGCGGGAATTATACCAATCCCGTGATTTCGTCGGATTACCGAGAATCGGCTTCGGAACTTCGGTAATATCCCCCGGTTTTTGCCAACGTTGCAGCTGCCTGCGGCTTAAATTCATACCCAAACCATCGGCTCCGTCTCCTTCCAGATAATAATAATCGTTGAATTTCACCGTATTACCGTAATTGAAATAGAACATACAGGAAAGCGTAATCCCCTTCCAACTGAACGTATTAGTAAATCCACCGTAAAAATCCGGTTCCGGTGTACCCAGGTAAGAATAACGGGCTTTACCATAATCGGAGGTCAACCCGCCGTTTTCATCGTACCACATCGGCATACCGTCGGCCGGGTTTACGCCGGCATAATCAGCCATATACCATTCTGTAAATGCCTTTCCGTGTACCCTTCTCTTCTGATAGTTTCCTTCAAAACGTTCTTCAACTCCCCCCAAACTTAAAATCTCACTGGACGGGAATGTCATATTCAAATCCGAAGTCCATTTAAAATTTCCGTCTTTAAAAATCTGTCCGGAAATCTGAAATTCCAATCCGCGGTTCATAATCGAACCTGTATTTCTCAAAATACTGCTGAAACCGGTTGTATAAGACAATTGTTCACTCAACAACAAATCCGAAGTCTTTTTCCAGAAATACTCTACCGTACCGCTGATACGATTCAGGAAACCGAAATCTACGGCCAGATTCGTTGTTGCCGACTCTTCCCAGGATAATGTCGGATTAGCCAGTTGGGAAGGCAATAATCCACCGAGTCCCGCATATTTCGTCGAACTGTACAAACCTTTACTTGCATAATCGCCAATCGAAGAGTTACCGGTTGTTCCGTAACTCAAGCGTAACTTCAGCATATCGAGGTAATCCGCTTTCATAAAACTTTCTCCGGAAAGTTTCCAGGCTCCTGAAACCGACCAGAAGTTCGCCCATTTATTGTTATCGCCGAAACGGGAAGAACCGTCACGCCGGAAACTGGCAGCCATATAATAACGGCTGTCATAACTATAATTTACCCGTCCGAACATTGAGATAGAAGCATACTCCGACAATCCTTCATCCACATCGAAATTCGCAGAAGCTGCCTTCAGATAAGGGATATCGTCGTTACTTCCGGAACCTGAGGCATACAAATAATCACTCTTATAAGCCGTAGCCTCATAACCCAACAAAGCCTCTACATTGTGCTTTTCTGTAAACACCTTACTGAAAGTCAACACATTGGAAGATGTCCAACGATAGTATTGCAAATCCTGAACACTAATCGGAGAATCCTCGGACATACCCGTATTCGATTTATCACCGTAACGGGTACGTTCCCGGGTCATCTTGTAATCCATACCGAAAGTCGTCCGGAAGGTCAGCCAGGGGACAATCTGATACTGCAAATAAGAAGTCGAAATTAAGGACTTCGTTTTCTGTCCCAGCTCGCACTCATTCATATAGTTCAACGGATTGTAATTTCCATTGGCATTCCGGGTAAATGTTTCCCGCCACGAGCCGTCCTCATTATAAGGCGAATCATAAGGCAGCAAAGAATAGGCAGCAAAAATAGGATTTTGATAAGCCCAATTCGTCAAGGAATAATTCTGCGACGCATTAGAACCGGATAAGCTGATATTAAAAGAAAAATGCTTATTGATCTCATGATCCAGATTCAGACGGGCAGAAAAACGGGAAAAGTCGGTCCCGATAACAATACCGTCTTGCTTCATGTAAGATACGGAAGCAAAAAAACGAGTTTTCTCATTACCTCCGGATGCAGAAACATCATAAGATTGATACAAAGCGTTACGGGTAACCACATCCCACCAATCCGTATTGGTATTCGCCAGTTCATCCGGCAAATAGTAAGCGCCGTCAGGATCAGTCCAGTCGTATGCATCACTTTTAAAATAATCCCGGGCATTATCGACAGCCTCCCGTTGGAGCATCAGTAACTCGGAAGAACTACAAACCCCGAACCTCGTATTGGTAGGAGTTGAAAATCCGCGCTCGATATTAGCAGAAATCCGCGTTTTTCCCTGTTTTCCTTTCTTGGTCGTAATCAATACAACTCCATTGGCAGCCTGCGACCCGTAAATAGCTGTCGCCGCAGCGTCCTTTAATATCGTCAAGGATTCGATATCAGCCGGATTCAAAGAAGCCAACGCATTGGAAGAAGAAGCCCAGCCGGAAGTTGATCCCGACATGATAGGCACACCATCGACAACATACAACGGACTCGTTCCTGCATTTACAGAACCGGCTCCCCGAATCTGAATCGTAGCAAAACTACCGGGAGTACCGCTGGCAGACGTTGCAATCACACCTGCAGCATTTCCCTGCAAAGCCTTATCAATACTGGAAACCGTAACGGTTGCCAACTTCTCGGATTTAACCGTAGTCATGGCCCCGGTCAAAGCTTCTTTGCGCTGAACACCGTATCCGACAACAACAACTTCGTCCAAAGCCTGGTTTTCGGCCTCCAACTTTATATCTATCGGACTACTCCCTTCAACCTTTACCTCTCTTGTTTTCATCCCGACGAAAGAAAATAACAACACCTGTCCCTTCTGAGCACTAATGGTATAATATCCCTTAATATCCGTCGTCGTTCCTGTTCCCGTCCCTTTTACTTGAATACCGACACCCGGAAGTGGCTCCCCTGTCGCCTTTTCTGTTACCGTACCGTGAATCGTTAAAGATTGTGCGATACCCGTTTCCATCCCGATTATAATCAGAAAGGAAAGTAGCATGATCAGTTTGTTCATAAAATTTATATTAGGTTAGACAATTGTAGTCAACGTACCAACTCGACAAAGCCTGTGACTTCCTCTTTTTGTCCTGCGGCTTCCCAAGTAAAACGATAATAATAAGTCCCCGCAGCCAATCCCTTCATTTCAAAATCATTCCGGTAATTCTGCCGTTTCAGGATTTCTTTCCGGCGTGGATTCCAAATAGTCAATTCACTGTCGGCATAATGTTCCGGATTTTCTATCCGGAAAAATTTATCGCCATTACCGGTTAAAACAATCAAAGACGTAATTTCCGGTTTTTCGGAGGTACCCCCTCCTTTTACCTGTATCCAGCGACTTTTGGATAGAACCCACGATTCCCCGGAGCGATCGGTAACCTCTAAAGACACATCATATATTCCGCTTTGCTCATAACTCACCTCCGGATTTTTTTCCGAAGAAGCAGCCGGGGTTCCTCCGGGAAATGACCAACGATAAGTGTTGATTCCGCTATTACTCCACGCGGAAAAACCGAAGCGCACTTGTTCGCCTGTATTTACGACCGTTTTATCAGCATAAATTTCCGGATCGATCAGGTTTTGCCCAACCTCTTTCTGACCGGCTTTCAGAGCAATCCCCGGTTCTTCCCGGAAAGCATAACTATGTAATATCACCGAATCCCCGGCAGTACTTACACTCAATTTCAACCAGCCGTACAAGCGCTCGGTCTGATCCGCTCCCGGAAAATACAGCCCGACGTAACCCGTCTTACCTTTCCACTGATTATAAGAAGGAGTATATAAATCATGAATAAAATTATCCGACCCCGTGATCCAGGACAATGTGCCCGGAATCTCATCCCCGCCACTCAGACAACTGACATTACGGGAAAAAGATTCTGTTGCCAAAGCCTTACTATAGGTATCGATACGCAACTTACCTCCTTCATACACCAGACTATACTTCGAAGAAGGATAAACGGAAGAAAGCTGAAAAAGATGACGTTGTTGCCCGGCACAAACCACGACATCCGAGACCTCTGTCGTCACGATTTGATAGGGATTCCGGAACCGCAATTCCAGATGCTGGTCATCAATATGCAAAGGTTTATCACAAATATCGCCTGTAAACCGGAGGATAAAAAAAGTATTATCAGCCGAAGAATGATTTACGGCTTGACCGTCGACAAAAACATGCAGCAAAGAGGCACCTGCAACGACTACGCGCACAGATAAACCTTCCGGCAAATGCTGCACCTCATAGGTATCGGCAGACAACTCATCGTTTACCTGCCCCTTCAATGAAGCAAACTTTACATTCAATTCAAAACGGCCCGAAAAAGTACCGTCATTCTTTTTATCTTCAAACAGCATACCCTCACCCACTTCAATAACAGCCTCATCTCCCAGATACAATGTTTTTTTCAGATTCTCTTCCTGCCAAATCGGAAAACGAGCCGGATGCTCCAGCATGGCCAACATCCGTTCCACCTGACCGGTTGTAAAATTGGCATACATATCCGTATAAGTCATAAAGTTTTGCCAATTGGTCTTATTTCCTTCGCAATTCAAATCATACTCATGCAACATATTCTTTTCATGAGGCGGTGTATCGTCGACCTCATCGTTCGGATAAGTACATCCCCCTTCGAACGTATGAGCCAATCCCAGCCAATGCCCGAATTCATGGGTCAGTACCCGACGGAAATTCTCTGTGGTATTTTTACCGATATAAGCACCGTTATACACAACCCGGGCCAGATTACGATCACTCATCCATTCATCCGGATACCAGGCAACACCGGAATTATTCAACACCTGATCCCCATATAAATCCTCCATCACATATACATTCATATAACTGTAATTATCCCAGGCACAAGCAGCAATCTCAGGGTTCTTATTCAAACCTCCGAAACCGCTGTTTTTAGGATAAAAAATGACCCCCGTTGTCGATTTTCCCTCCGGATCCTTTTGTGCCAAACGGAACTCGATATTCAATTCTTTTTTTATCAAATCGAAAGGCGCCGTTATCCGTTGCCAATCTCCATTTAATCCCTGAAAATCTTCATTGGTACGCCTTAAAGCATCCTCAATCAATTCCACGGTTACGCTTTTTCCTAGAAAACTGGTTCCATAAACATGAAAAACGACCGGAATAATGTATTTTTGAGAAGAAGCCCGTGTCTGCATATAAGCTTTGGTCAATAAAGACCCCCGTCCCTGATATCCTTCCGGAATCGACATCGCCATTTCACGGTTCATTTCTGCTGTCCGGCAACCAATATCCGACAAAGGCTCTTCCACAACCTGTACTTTATTTCTCACTTCATCGTCATGACATGCACACAACAACACCGTAATAACAACAATCGTTAATTTGATCCAAGATTTCATAATTGTTCACTTTTAACCGCAAACAAAAATGAAAATTCTAAAAAAAAATAAACTCAAAAAACAAAATTATCATATATACGTACTCCTGTTTTCACCTCTTTTCTTATATACAATTTTAACAATCACATATTAATAATCAACTAATTATACATTCGAAATATATACATCTGTTTTTCTTTTTTTGATTTATTTTCATTTTTTTCAATTCCGGACTTATAATTTTATCTTAAAATAGCACAGACCCTATTAAATTTATATTAACTTAGTTCCCACTAACATAAATCCTATACGGAATGTTATACATCTTCAAGACTTGGGAACAACGTGGATTTCTATAAAAAGCCGGTGCATGGGCAATTGTTTTTGAAAGATGTGTGGCAAACCGATTACAACACACAAGCGTCAGAATTATGGTACCCCAATTTGCATTTATACTATTATTCACATTTTTTTCTGCACAGGAAAAATCCGACACGACCACCATTCGTAAAATCGAAGAAAATCTGGATTTAGCTCAAAATAATTATTACAAAGCGCCCGAATTAGCAGGATATTATGCCAACGAAGCCGTTCGGGAAGCCATAAAAATACAAAACGACTCTCTGGAAATCGAAGCTTTGATCCTTTTAGGTACCAGCTATATTCATCAATCCCGGTTTGATATGGCTCTGGATATTTACTACCAGGCCCTTGATAAAGAAGACCGGTGCAGTCCTGCTACGATAGCTTACTTACATGCATGTCTCGGTAATTCTTACCGTTTACTGCGCAATTTCAAGCGTGCCTCCGAATTTCTGGATAAATCGGCCCTGTATTACAAAGATTTCCCCAACGATCCCAGAGAGTCCTACTACCACAACATCAAAGGATTATTACATTTCGTTCAAAAAGAATACAAGCAAGCAGAAAAAGAATTCAATTATGCCTTACAAATCAACCGCCGGTTTAATAATTCCAAAGCGATTGCGGCAAATCTGAACAATTTGGGTATGCTTCCCGAACATTTCCAGGAAAAAATCAAATTTCTGGAAGAAGCCCTGCAAATCAATCTGGCTGTCAACGCCACCTGGGCGATTGCCGAAAATTACAACAATTTCGGACTACAACATCTATATGCCGGAAAATACAAAAAAGCATTGGATTATCTCGAAAAAGCCCGGGAAAAAGCCAAAACCATCAACGCCCAGGAAATTCTGATGGACAATTTGAATTATTGTGCCCAGATATACCATAAAATCGGAGATATGGCCAATGCCTATGAAAGCCTGCAACAATTACACCAACTGGAAAAACAAATATTCATTACCGACCGGATCAGTAATATCGAAAGAAGAATTGCAGAAAAGAAACTCAAAGAATCTGAACAACAAGTCCGGATCGAACAAAAACAAAATCAACTGCAAACTATACAAAAGCGTTATTTACTGGGAATTTCGGCATTATTACTAACCACACTTTTAATCATTATCTTTCAAGTCAGGGTGCGTCAAAAGATAAAAATACAAAAACTAGCTGTCGAACAGGAATTACACGAAAAAAACAACGCTCTGATCAACTATCAGTTAAACGCCGTTGAAATCGAAAAAAACAATGCTTTTACAGCCTTGGATTATTCCAAAAAATTACTGACCAATCTCTGTTGTTATATCAAAAGCCGGAACGATCTTTTCCAAAAGATCATCACCATGCTGAAAGAAGCAAAAAAAATGCACAATGAAGAATTGAAAACCCAGCTGGAAAAGATAAGCTCGTTTATAGCTCTGTACTTAAAAAGCAACAGTAACTTAAAAGATACGCTTTTACAGATCGAAACGCTGCATTCCGATTTCACGGAACGATTGATGCAAAAACATGGAAATTTGACCAAAGGAGATCAAAAACTGGCTACCTACCTACGCATCGGACTTAGTAACAAAGACATTTCCATATTGACGGATAACCCACCCAATACCATAAATATCGCCCGTTACAGATTACGTCAGCATTTGAATCTGCAACCCAAAGAATCCCTTACCGAATATATCCGGAAAATTTAAAGCCAAATTCTCCGGATTCACGGTATGCCATCACATTAAAAAGCTTTCTTTATACGCTCCAGGCCTTCCTGTAAAATAGCCCGGGGACATCCGACATTCATCCGCCGGAAGCCGATGCCTTCTTTACCGAAGGCACTTCCGTCGTTCAAACCGACCCTTGCCTTTTCAGTCAATATACGACCGACCTCCTCATGCCTTAATCCTGTCGGCCGGAAATCCAGCCACAACAAAAAAGAACCTTCCGGCCTCAACATCTTCACATAAGGCAATTCATGCCGGATATACTCATCCGCAAAATCGACATTTCGACCCAGATATATCCGTAACTCTTCCAGCCATTCCCCTCCTGCCCGATAAGCAGCTTTCAATGTCACATGCCCGAATATATTGCCGACGTCCAAATGCAATGCCAGCATTTCCCGGTTATACTTACCCAATAATTCAGATGAGGAAGATACGATCAAAGAATTCATCATTCCTGCAATATTGAACGTTTTACTCGGAGCCATCGCAGTCAATGTATGAGCCGCAATATCTTCCGACAAGGAAGCCATAACGGTATGTTTAAATCCCGGCAAAGCCAAATCGGCATGAATTTCATCGGATAAAATCAATACACCGTACTTACAACACAAATCTCCCATACGTTTCAGTTCCTCCGCACGCCATACCCGTCCCACCGGATTATGAGAATTACACAGTATAAAAAGCTTCACACCCTGTCTGAGCTTATCTTCAAAATCCGCCCAATCCACTTCATAATGCCCGTTTTCCACTACCAGCGAACTACATACCAACTCTCGCCCGTTTTCAGTTACAACAGCAAAAAAAGGCGGATATACGGGAGTTAAGATCAACACCTTGTCCCTCTTCTCAGTAAAAGCCCTTACCGCAACAGATAAGGCCGTAACAATCCCCGGGCTGATAGATATCCATTCCGGTTTTACCGGCCAGCCGTAATGCAACGCCACCCAATCGATAAACGCCTGTTTAGCTTCTTCCGACCGGAAAGTATATCCGAAAATACCGTGCCGGCAACAATCCTCTGCTGCCCCGATAATTGCCGGAGCCGTCCGGAAATCCATATCCGCAACCCACATCGGTAATAAATCCGTCCGTCCGAAAGTGCGGTTCAGGTCATCGTATTTCACACAATCCGTTCCCCGGCGATCTATAATTTCATCAAAATTGTATTTCATATACTAATTCCTTTATAAAGAATAACAACGATTTTTAACGGATAAACCACTATGAAATCTCGCTATTTTAGCATTCTGCCTCTTTTATCATAGCCTTTTATGCATTATCTTTACAGCAAATATAAAACAACTAATTCTGAAATGAAAAAATACACCTCACTAATATATATTTGTACGACAGTATCCATTCTGAATATTTTTGCCATTGTATTTTATTCGCAGGCAGCAGGAGGTAATTCAAACCTGTCGGCCGCGACTCCGCATACTGATTTGACTCCCTTAGAGCAAGCCCTCACCGTAGATGTATTTGTCCCGGAAGCCATCAGCTTTGCCGGAGAAGAAGTGCCTCTTCACCGCATCGATGTACAAGAAGCACTGCGTAAAGAATTGATAGTAAACACCTATCTGCATTCACATACCTTACAACTGCTCAAAAATGCCCCCCGTATGTTCGCCCGTATCGAACCGATATTAAAAGAAAACGGAATTCCGGAAGACTTCAAATACCTCGCCGTCATCGAAAGTAACCTCAATCCCTCTGCCGTCTCTCCTGCCGGAGCTGTCGGATTGTGGCAATTTCTGGCATCTACGGGAGAGGAAGCCGGCCTGGAAATAAACAGCGAAGTAGACGAGCGATACAATGTAGAAAAAGCAACCCAGGCAGCCAGCAACTACCTGAAAAAAGCATATGAGCGCTTCGGCTCCTGGACAATGGCCGCTGCTGCCTATAATGCGGGAAACTCGATGCTCCAGAAACAAATGGACATCCAAAAAGAAAAAAACTACTACGACCTGTTGCTCGGCGAAGAAACCGAAAGATACGTATTCCGGATATTGGCCTTAAAACAAATACTGAACAATCCGAATGTGTACAACTTCGATCCTCCTACAGCCTATCCTATCGAAAAAGTCAAAATCGTCAAAATCAAAAAATCCGTTGCAGATTGGGCCGACTTTGCCAATAAACACGACATCTCCTATAAAACACTCAAACGCTTCAACCCGTGGCTCCGCAAAAATAAACTGAAAAACCCGGCTCACCGGGAATATGAAATACGTATCCCGAAAGACAAAGAAATGTACAGATAAATACAACACCACAGACTCAACAATCCCCTCTCTCTAAAATTAATTTACGATTTTTGATTCACAAAGGTATCCCGGCTTACCCTGATCTTTTGTTTATTCCCTTCTTTTGCCTGAATTTCTCCTAAGGGACTGTTGGCATGTTATTTGCTTATATAGAAAGAAAAAACTACATTAGAGGATCAAATATATAATTATGGAAAAAGTAAGTATTATGTGTGAAAATACGGGGAAGTATTACGATATTGAAATCGGTACGCCCCTTCGGGAAGTCAAAAAAATTATTTTTCCTCAAAATCATAAGTCCATTTTAGGCGCTCTTGTAAATAACCAGCTACAAGACTTACAATACATCATCATGAATCCGAAACAAGTCAATTTCATTGACGTTACGACTTTAGATGGATACAGTATTTACACGCGCTCCCTTATATTCATACTCTACAAAGCGGTACACAGGCTTTTTCCCAAAAAGACATTAATCGCCGAATACAACATATCCAACGGTATATTCTGCCGGATAGCAAATAAAGATGTTGTTTTGAGACCGGAAACAATTGCCGCCATACGGGACAAAATGCAAGAAATTATTGCCGCCGATTATCCCATTATCCGCGAAGAAATGCCGACCGAAGAGGCCATCCGGCTATTTAAAAAAGCCGGCTTAAAAGACAAATGCGAACTTATGGCAACCCGGGGAAGATTGTATACCTCCGTATACTATATCCAAAATACGGCTGATTATTTTTACGGCACATTAGCTCCTTCCACCGGCTGTATGGCTATTTTCGATCTTATACCTTACAAAGACGGGATGTTGCTTCGCTTGCCAAATCGCAATAATCCCCAGGAATTATTGCCGGAAACCCCGCAAACGAAACTATTTCAAATATTCAGTGAATATAAGCGCTGGGGAAAAATTCTCGGCATCTCAGACATCGGTAACCTAAACCGGACCGTAGAAGAAAAATATTCCGGCGCCATCATAAAAATCAGTGAAGCCCTGCATGAAAAGAAAATTTCCCTGATCGCCGATAAAATCAAAAGCCGCAGAAAAAAAGTAAAAGTTATTCTCATTGCAGGTCCGTCTTCCTCCGGCAAAACGACTTTTAGCAAAAGATTGAGTATTCAACTGATGGTCAACGGCATCCGCCCTGTAAACCTGTCCCTCGACAACTACTTTGTCAACCGGGAATATACACCGAAAGACGAAAAGGGTGAATACGATTACGAATCGATAGATGCTTTGGACATCGATACATTTTCCGATAACATTCTCCGCTTGATAAACGGTGAAGAGATCGAAATACCCAAATTTTCATTTGAAACCGGACAACGCTACTACAGCGGAGAGAAACTGAAAATTGCCAAAAATAATGTAATCGTCGTAGAAGGAATACACGGACTTAATCCTAAACTCACCCGCTTACTCCCGGCCGATTCCATATTCAGAATATTTGTGTCGGCATTGACTTCTATCTCTATCGACAACCATAACATCATCAATCCGACGGATAACCGTTTACTCCGACGGATGGTCAGAGATTATAAATACCGGAATTATTCGGCGCTTGAAACTCTAAAACGCTGGGAAAGCGTATTGAAAGGTGAGCAAAAACACATCGTCCCTTACCAGGAAGAAGCCGATATCATGTTCAACTCAGCTCTGATATACGAACTCGGTGCTCTTAAACAACAGGCCGAACCTTTATTACGGGAAGTTACAGGACAGCACCCGGAACATTCCAAAGCCCTGCGTTTATTGAAATTTCTCTCCTATATCAAAGCCGTACCTACCCGGGAAATACCCAACACCTCAATCCTGCGGGAATTCTTAGGAGGCAGCAGCTTTAAATATTGAATAAAAAAGGTGTCAAAAAAATTTTGACACCTTTTTTATCTATTCCAATTCAGCAAACGTATTTTCAATAATTCCGATGGCCTCCATCAATTCCACCTTATGAATCACCAGAGGCGGAGCAAAACGAATAATATGTTCATGCGTCGGTTTAGCCAACAGTCCCCGGTCACGCAACTTCAAGCAAACATCCCAGGCCGTCTTTCCGTTTTTCGGCTTAATCACAACAGCATTCAACAATCCTTTCCCCCTCACTTCCTCAATCCGGTCCGAATGAATCGCACTCAGTCTATCCCGGAAAACAATCCCCAGTTTTTCGGCATTTTCGGCCAGCTTCTCATCCCGAACCACTTCCAGAGCCGCAATGGAAACTTTAGCAGCAATCGGATTTCCTCCGAAAGTCGAACCGTGCTCTCCCGGACGAATACACAACATGACTTCATCGTCCGCCAAAACGCAGGATACAGGCATAACACCTCCTCCCAAGGCTTTCCCCAATATCAAAACATCGGGACGTACCCCTTCATGATCGCAAGCCAGTAATTTTCCCGTACGGGCAATTCCCGTCTGTACTTCATCAGCCATAAACAACACGTTATGGGCTTTACACAAATCGAATGCTTTCTTCAAATACCCGGCATCAGGCACAAAAACTCCGGCTTCTCCCTGAATCGGCTCTACCAGAAAACCGGCTACATTCGGATCTTGCAACTCTTTCTCCAAAGCCGGAATATCATTGTAAGGAATCTTAATAAAACCGGGGGTAAAAGGACCATAGCCTTCATAAGAATCCGGATCATTCGACAAGGAAACGATCGTAATCGTACGTCCGTGAAAATTTCCGTTACAAACAATAATCTTAGCCTGCCCTTCCGGAATACCTTTCTTCATATAAGCCCACTTCCGGCAAAGCTTTAAAGCAGTCTCGTCGGCTTCAGCCCCGGTATTCATCGGAAGTACCTTATCATAACCGAAATATTTCGTCACAAATTCCTCCCACTCGCCCAGCACATCATTATAAAAAGCCCGGGACGTTAAAGCCAGTTTGCGGGCCTGCTCTGTCATTGCCCCTACAATTTTCGGATGACAATGCCCTTGATTGACAGCCGAATATGCTGACAAAAAATCATAGTATCGTTTCCCATCCGTATCCCACACAAAAATTCCTTCACCACGTTCCAATACAACCGGCAGCGGGTGATAATTGTGAGCTCCGTAACGAGCTTCCCTGTCCATGTAATCCTTTGCATTCATAAGTTATATAATTTTTATGAGTTTGTTGGCCCAAATCTGTTCGTAATCGTTTGCAATACGCAATTTGTGAAAAAAAGATTAAAAAACAAAGTCATAAAGATTATAAATTCAATATAGACCAAGGATTTTTATTTTTTCTTCCTCAAAAAACTAAAATACCGATGTAACAATTCCCGAAAAGTATCGAAAGCCTCCTGATAAGAAATACCGACACCCTGAATCGTCTCCGTCGCGTTATAAATAATTTTCTCGTCCGTATGCGAATAGGCTTTCAATTTCAGCGTTCCCTGCTTATTCAGTTTAACATCCAAATCGAAATCGCCGGCAATATTATTGCTTCCGGTTGAATTCGAAGTTACATTTTTAGCATTTCCGACATCCATATTACCGTTGGCAGACAAGGTAACCCGATCATTCAGCAATTGGGTCGAAAGAGCCAATTCAATCTCATCCGTCGTGATATTATCTCCGGGACGATAAGAAAAACCGATATCGAAATTATTGCTGATTTTCGACAGCCACCGGGACAACTGGTTCGATACCAACTCCGAAGCCGTCGTCACACCCGCCTGATAACCGGCATTTCTCTCCTCGATATCAGCCGTCGTCATATAGTCCGGAGTGTAAAACTTATTTAAAATCAACAAAGAAAACATCTGTTTATTGATCTCGTCCTGACTGGAAAAAAGACTCTGCACATAACTCTTCGTCTGCGTATCCAAAGTCGGAAAATTGATATCAAACTTCACCAATGGATTAGCAAAATTATCACTTAAATTCAGTACACACTCAACAGGCACCTTTGTCGATTTATCTACAGTAGAACTCGTCGCAGTCAATAACTCATACAACGACGTCTTTAAATTATAAACGGCATTGATATCTACCGTCGCATCATAAGGCGAACCGTTCCAGGCTATACTTCCCCCCTGAGTCAGTACAAATTTTTTATTCAACAGATTACTCAACGTAAACAGATAATCCCCTTTTGAAATCTTATAGGCTCCGAACATATTGATTGTCCCATCCTGATCCAACGTTACCTTAATATCGCCGGAACCTCTGGCTTTCAAAATATCCCCGATCGTCGGGTCGAAAACAATCTGTATCTCCAGATTGTCATTCAATTCCAGATTAGCATTCAACTGCATCCCGCCGGTTCCGGTCTGAACCTGTACCTTTTTCCGCGCTTGCTGATTAGGACTTACAAAATGTAAAAAATTACCATTTTCCTCTGTCAACGCCGAGGTCAAAGGCAGATATAAACGAGAATTACTTTCAGGCCGTGCATTTACCGTCAATGCCATAAAACCGTTACGATTATTAATATTCGTAAAGCCACTCATAAATACCTTTCCGTAAAACGAATCGTTTTGACTGTAATCTGTATTGAGAATCAAAAAATTACGGGAGGTAATATTCAACTCGTACTCATCATCCCAAAACCGGTAATATCCCGAACAGAGCGAAGAACGGCCGAGCACGTCTTTTATAGCCAGATCATTGATTATAAAACTGCTCTTATCGACATAAATACTGTCATTTATGAAAAAAGACGTATTGACATCCCGCATCGTCAACAAAACCGAATCCAAAAAAAGATAACCGGAAAAATCCGGATGGGACATCAAACCGGTAAGCTTGATTTTACCCGAAATACCTCCCCGGCTGGCCACAAAATAATCCGAAGCATACATACCCAGCCGATCCAATTTGATTTTAGACAAATTTATATTGACGTTCAGGCTATCTGTATCCGGCCGGTAATATCCTTTTACCCGCAAAGGGATTTCCTCTCCGACCTGGTTTTCCGCCCGGATCAGCATACGGCTGCTATCCGCATCCCAGGCCGATAACATCCGCAACGTTCCTAAAGTATCGCGGTTTATCCCCCAATCCTGCACATGTACATCCGAATACAATAAATTATCTTTGTAATAATCCTGCACGATCACCTCTCCTGTTGCAAGACCGAAAACATGAAAGCGATTGTCAAACAACACCCGGTTCAATTCCGACAAATCAAAACGATTCAACCGGAAAGAAAGCGTTTTTTGCGGATTTTCGGAAAGATCTCCGTCTATGGATAAATATTGCCTTCCGTTACCGATCCAGAAATCGTAAATGGAAATTTCCTTATCCAAAGCGATTATCTCCGCTTCCTGTACATTCCACACCTTATCTGCAAGCACAATCACTCCAGGCTGAATATGAACTACCGTCCTGTATTTGTTCTTGTCGATAGGTTCATAGCGAAGAATCATTCCCAATTCACCGCTATACGTTTCACTGCCCCAATTACTCCACAACAATTTATCGGACACCGTATTATCCTTCAAAACCAATTCATTCCGGACATTATACAAACGATAGTCCTGACTGACTTCTAACTGATCTGCCGTACACAACATCCGCAAACAATCTTCATCCCCCGTCAGATCAATCCGGGAATTTTGCAAAATAAAGTCCTTGTACCGGATAGAATCCGAATCGATTCGAAGGTGAATCTTCTTTCCCTTATATCCGAAATCGGAATAAAGTTTGGTTCCCGGAGCAATTTTCAAATCGGGATAAACAGCCGATAAAACCCGATCGGCATCCTTGATGTTTATACTATACCGGAAATCAGCCTTCTCCTCATTCAGATTTTTGTACTTCTGCCATTTATAAGCAGGCAAATAACTGCGGACCAGCTTATCCGTAAACTCAAGAGGACGTATCGACATATAATGTCCCTCGATCTGCATATCCACAATATCCGAAAATAAACTGGTGACATAATACCCGTCATTCAATCGATTTTCGATACTGACATTATCGAGGATAAAGTCACCCTTCTCTCCGGCATAGGTAAAATTCCGGAATGCATAATTCCCGAAACTATCTCCTCCTTTCTTCTTTGCATAAACAAAGTCAAATCCGGTTTTGACAGCTTCTTTGCCCCCGGTGATCCCCCACCCGAAATCAGCAAGATCATTTACCTCTATCTTGCCCTTGGAACTCAAAAAGAATACTTCTTTCCCCACATCACAGGTCAACATCACCGCACCCCGGATGCTATCGTTATCAAATGAAGAAAGAACATTGATTTTTTCATCGTCCATCGTAAGAAATAAATCGGTATTTTTCAACTTTCCTTTACCGATCTGAATCGTATTCAATTTTCCATTCACATTCAATGCCGTCCGGCCCTCCGCCAATATCCCGTCATACGTACCGGAAATATGCCCTCCTCCCAATACTTCCGTTCCGCTCAGCTTCGCAAAATTCAGGGACGGGAAATTGAACTCCCCGGATATACGGGAACAATCTGTAGAATCAGCCGAAGCACAAGGAATATATCCCAACTTTGCAGTCCCTTTGAATCCGGTCGTACGACTGTCGATCAACAATATAAAATCATCTATCGTTCCCTTAAAATTCCCGGTCAGATCAAATTTATTCCAATGATGCAAGGGTTGTGGCACCGAAAGCTGACATGAAAACCACGGCAAATAAACGGTTTCCAAATCTTTCGGATTCAATTGGGCCTCCCGGATATTTATATCGAAAATCGTATGCCTGAAATCAGGTAAACCGAAAGATTTAAATTCTCCGGTCAATCGGGTTGATTCCCCAAGAGTAAACTCCAATTGATGTCCCTCTATCCGGTTTACGGTATTTGTAATAACCCCTTTACACCCCACCGTATTCTCGATTCCCCGCAATATTCCGTTAAAATAAGCCAGATCGATAAAACTTACCCGGGATTCCCCCAATCGGTAATATTGTTGCATCATAGTCGTAAAATGACGCCAATCCCGGCGACCCGGCACCCAATTGTATTCCAACTTCCGGAGGTCCAGAAAACTCCTCGCCGTATATATCTTTGTATCTGTTATCAATAAATTGGAATCGCAGGCACTGACTGTCGCCTCCATTTTATCGATCACAAAACCGGACTTCTCTTCCAGCCCCAACCCGGTAACACGCATCCCGACCCGACCTCCCGAAAAATCAATATCCGTAATATCGGCATTGACATGAAGACACTCCACATCCGTCCAATTGATACCGTAATCTACCGCCTCATATTCACTCTCCCTATATACAAAACGAGAATCCCGGATCTGAATGCGTTTTAAATCCGCCTGCCAGGGGACAGTAACATCCTCTGCACCTCCAGCTATCCCCTCCTGTTCTTCTTCTGCCGTAATCCGAAGAGCATTCAGAAGAACATCCAGATTCATAACCGACTTCTCCTCCCCCCTCACAATCCATAAATTGAAATAGGCATTTTTCAGTGTAATATCTTTTACGGTAAAACGCTGGGATGTCCATTGAAAAGAATCGATCTTCACCCGTAAATCCTTGCAATACAACAACGTATCCTGTCTGTAATCCTCAACTAAAACATCATTCAACACCAACGATTTTACCGGACGAAAATCCACCCCGCCGATTTTCATCTTTACACCCGTAGTCTGTTCGATACGATAAGTCAGATAATTGACCAACTTTGTCTGTACATACGGACTGTGTAACAAAGCATAAAGAATTAAAATCAACAGTAGAATCCCCGCGACACAATAGAATAATATCCGAAAAACTTTTTTTATATCCGCACAGTTTTAGTTTGCCTACAAAAATATTAATATTGCAGAATATTTGAAAGAGATCGGAAACTAAAGATAAAGTAAAAACCATATATTTACGGCTTTTAACTTTCCTTCTCTGCCGACTCGTAAAAAAACAACCTTATGACAGTTATTCTCGGAATCGAATCATCGTGTGATGATACCTCTGCCGCCATACTAAAAGACGGAATCGTATTATCGAATATTATCGCCAGTCAAAAAGTTCACGAAGCCTACGGAGGTGTGGTTCCGGAACTGGCTTCCAGAGCCCATCAGCAAAACATCATTCCGGTCGTATCCGAAGCGATCCGCAAAGCGGAAATTGCAATAAAGGACATCGACGCCATTGCATTTACCCGGGGACCGGGATTACTGGGTTCCTTATTGGTAGGCACATCTTTTGCCAAAGGATTTGCTATTGCAAATCATATACCGATGATCGAAGTAAACCATTTACAAGCGCACATCCTGGCCAATTTCATCAAAGAACCGGGCGTCGAAAGCCGTCACCCCTCCTTTCCGTTCCTTACACTACTCGTATCCGGAGGCAATTCTCAATTAATCGTAGTACACGATTATCTGAGGATGGAAATGATCGGCCAGACAATAGACGATGCCGCAGGAGAAGCATTCGACAAATGCGCAAAAATAATGGGACTTCCTTATCCGGGCGGACCTGTAATCGACCGTCTGGCAAAAGAAGGCAACCCGGAGCGATTTACGTTCAATAAACCCCAGATTCCGGGTCTGGATTACAGTTTCAGCGGATTAAAAACTTCCTTTCTTTATTTTATCCGCGATGAACTGAAAAAAGATCCCGATTTTATAACGAAAAATCTGAACGACCTTTGTGCTTCCCTGCAAAAAACAATCATCGACATCCTGATGTCTAAATTGAAAAAAGCAGCCAGGCAAACCGGTATCAAACAAATTGCAATCGGCGGAGGCGTATCGGCAAACTCCGGACTGCAAAATGCCGTACATACAGAAGCTGCAAAAGCAGGCTGGGAAGTATTCATCCCCCGCCTCGGCTTTTCCCTCGACAATGCAGGCATGGTAGCCGTCACAGGTTATTATAAATACCTTGCCGGCCAATTTATCGATCTCAAAGCCGTTCCGTTTGCCCGGACAACCCTCGACTGATCTCCGGAAAACGGATTCCTGAAAACCGAATAAAAACTTGTTAACTTTATTATGAAAATATTAGTTACCTACGACATCCCCCGCGAACCTTTCGTCAATCTGCCGGCAGATTGGGAAATCACCTTTCCGGAAGGTGAAAAGCTTTCAAAAGAGGAAATTATCCGGTTATTGCCGGAATATGATATCTTACTGGCAATCTTCAGCCGTCCGATAGACAAAGACATGCTTGATGCCGGTAAAAAATTACAACTCATCAGCAACTTCGGGGTCGGCTACAACAACATCGACATTCAGTATGCGCGGCAAAAAGGGATTACAGTATGCAATACCCCTCAGTCGGTTTGCAACCCGACAGCAGAACTCTGCATGGCCCTAATGCTTAGTGCCTCCAGAAGAGTTGCCGAGCTGGACCGCAGAATCCGTACAGAAAAAGAAAGCCTTTGGGGAGTCATGAAAAACCTGGGGACAGACCTGTACGGGAAAACCCTGGGTATTATCGGCATGGGACGGATCGGCCAGAATGTCGCCCGCAAAGCAGAGGCTTTCGGAATGAAAATCGTCTATTACAATCGCCATACGGAAATTCCCGGTTTCAAACGTACCGATCTGGATTCATTGTTAAAAGAATCGGATTTTATTTCCCTGCACACACCTTTGAACGACGATTCCCGTCATCTGATCGGTAGCCGGGAATTAGGACTGATGAAAAAATCGGCTTTTATCATCAATACGGCCAGAGGCGCCGTCATAGACGAGGCCGCTTTGACGGAATGCCTGCGCAAACGTACCATACGGGGTGCAGCACTGGATGTATTCGAACGGGAACCCCACATCACGGACGAATTATACGAATTGGACAATGTCGTACTCCTTCCGCATGTAGGTACAGCCACCATCGACGGACGGATTGCCATGGCAGAAGAAGCTCTGACGAATATCCGGAATTTTTTGGAAGGACATCCGACCAATGTCGTTAACTGATTCAAATGCTTTATTCGATTCCTCTCCGCTATCGGAGATATATCTACGCCTTACTCATGATTCTTATTATGGTAGGATGCGCGGAAGGACTGGCCGAACGTGAAATCATTTTCCCCGAAATGGCAGCCCTTGCAATCGGCATGTGGGTAGTCGATAAACGGGTATGGCACTGTAACAAATGGAAAATGCTTCTTGCAATGAGCCTCTGCTCCGTAACAGGAGTCCTCATTGTCCGTTACTCACCTTTTCCCCTATTGGGGAACATTGCTTTGGCCTTTAGTTTTGCGGCCATTCATCTGACTTTATCCCGAACCACCTTGATCCCGCAGGTTTCTGCCATCATCCTGCCTATACTGTTAAAAACAAACAGTTGGGTATATCCGGCCGCAGTAATTATAATGTCACTTATCATTATCCTCGGACAATATCTGATGGAAAAAAAGCAATTACGTACTCCTATCGAATATACTCCGGTAAAAATATACTGGCGTTCGGTTCTCCTTTCGTGGACCTTTCTGCTGTTTACCATATTATCGGTAGCTTCACTGGCGATATACACAAACAACATTTATTTCATTCTTCCGCCCCTCATTGTCACCTACATCGAATTCGCCCATTCCAAAGCCGGTTTCCGCAACCGCCCGGTCCAGATACTGCTCACGCTATTTGCAGCCTCCTTATTAGGTTCACTCTGCCAATGGTTCGGTTATTATCAATGGCATTTACCCGAATTCCTCATCGCTTTATGTATAACAGGCCCTCTATTCCTCCTATTCGAACTTTCAGGAAAACCTTTTGCTCCCGCAGGAGCCGTCGCTTTAATCCCCCTATTGCTCCCCCCGGAAGACCTGCTTTGGCTCCCCATACAGGTATTCATAGGTGCCAGCCTGTTTATCGGCATTGCAATGCTCTGTTTTCAAAAATGTTATAACTGGACCCGCCCCCAACTCATCGTCTGTTTTCTTCCCGCCTTTATCCGTAACCTTCGCAAACACAAATCTGCCGACGAAAAGATTCCTCCACATTTTTAATATTTTTTCCCGGTTTCTTTGGATTTCATAGAGAATCCCCTATATTTGTACCCGCTAAAGGCAAAAGTTCTTTAAAAAACGGGGAGATACCAAAGCGGCCAAC
>NZ_DOED01000022.1:0-5219 GCF_003524185.1 Culturomica sp. | reverse complement strand
TACATGCCTGGTAAGCATGTAATAATATAGTTAATCAACTGATATTATGAATTTAACACTAAAATGTATGAGAAAAAACAGTGTATTTAAAGCTCTCAAAGCGGTTTTTTTGTCCTTAGGGATTATCACCGCGATGAATTTGGCCTTTGTAACACAAGCGTCTGCTGAAAATTTAAAAACAGAAGCTTTCCAACAGGAAAAAGTAACCATTACAGGAACAGTTTCCGATAATGCGGGAACTTTACCGGGTGTAACCATTCTGATAAAGGGTACATCCGAAGGAACCAGTACTGATATCGACGGTAATTATACCTTAATCGTTGACAAAGGTGCAGTTTTACAATTTTCCTTTGTGGGATATAAAACAAAGGAAATCGTAGTGAATAAACAAGCGGTAATCAATGTCACTTTGGAAGCTGATCAACAACAGTTAGATGAAGTTGTGGTTGTCGGTTACGGTACACAGAAAAAAGTAAATCTGACCGGATCAATTGCTGCCGTAGGACAGGAAGAATTAAAAGATCGTATCAACACAGACGTATTGAAAGCCATACAAGGAACGGTTCCGGGGGTAACGATTATTTCCCGTCCGGGTTCCGATGCCGCAATCAATTTTCGGGGACGTGGTAATTTAGGATCATCGACACCTTTATATGTTATTGACGGAGCAATTGCCGATGCTGAATTTTTTTCCAGTTTGGATCCGGCAACTATTGAAAGTATTTCTTTTTTGAAAGATGCCGCTTCTTCCGCCATCTACGGTTCGCGTGCTGCTTATGGAGTTGTATTGGTAAAAACCAAAGGAGGTAAGAAAGGAGAAATGAAAATAACTTACAACGGGTATATGGGTTTTAAAATTCCGACCTATAAGCCGGAAGTTGTCAGTTCGGGTCAATATGCAGAATTATATAACGAGGCCATTTACAATGACAACCCGAACAATAAACCTCAATATACAGAAGATCAGATCAAGAAGTTTTACAATGGTTCAGAACCGGATTTATATCCCAATACCAATTGGTATGACATGGTGTTGAATGATATGGGAATCACCACGCAACATCAGTTGAATTTTAATGGCGGTAGTGATAATATTCGTTATTTTGTGGGTATGGGATATGTATATGATGAAAAACTGACCCCCGGTGTTCATGATGACCGTTTCAACTTGTCAGGAAATATCAGTGCCGATATTAAACCTTGGCTGACATTAAATACCAATGTAAAATACATTTATAAGCAATATAAAAGAAATACGGGTAGTGTTGCCCTGATGACTTGTTTAACTATTCCGGTCACCTATGTCGCCAAGCAATCGACTGGAGAATGGGGATCGATGCTGGGAGGCGAACAGGCTCCGGCGGAATATATCAAGAAAAACCCCTTGCGTAATTTGGAAGACGGAGGATGGCAGGAACAACACCGGAAAAATACATTAATTGATCTGGGATTTGATATCAAACCTGTAAAAGGGTTGGTATTAACTACACAGTTCGTGTATAAAGGCTGGGACTACCGTAACAAGTCTTACAGTGCTTCCTGGGATGAAGTACCGAACTTCAAGACGGGCAAAATGATCAGCGGTAGCGGTAAAGACGAAAGCAAAATGGAGTATGACTGGCAAAACAGCAGCCGTTTGCTTTATAACGGTCTGGCTAAATACAATTGGAACAATGACAACCATGACCTGGGAGTATTAGCAGGTGTTTCTTACGAACACTATAAATGGAACAAAAGCTATTCCTGGCGTAAAGGCTTTCCGAACAATTCAATGGAAGACATGAACGGCGGATCGAATGCAGACGAAAACACATATGCAGAAGGCGGATCAAATGAAAACAAAATGCTGTCTTACTTCGGCCGTATCAATTATTCACTATTCGGTAAATATCTGTTGGAAGCGAATTTGCGTGCGGATGCTTCATCCCGCTTTCACAAAGACGAGCGTTGGGGTATTTTCCCTTCGTTCTCTGCCGGTTGGAGAATCAGTCAGGAAAATTTCATGAGTCAGGTAAAATGGGTAGATAATTTAAAATTAAGAGCTTCCTGGGGACAATTAGGCAATATCAATAATGTAGGTGATTACGATTATTTACCGACATACGGAATGGGAAACAATTACAATTTTGAAAACCAAATTGTAAACGGTATGATTGAAATGAAACCGGCCAACCGGAGCTTGTCCTGGGAAACCGTAACAATCACGGATATCGGTGTTGATTTCGATATTTTCGGTGGTAAGTTAAGCTTGGTTGCTGATTGGTATTTGAAAAAAACCAAAGACATTCTGTTAGGTTATAACGTACCGGTAGAAGTCGGCATCAGTTCGGACTACAAACCGTCGCAGAATTTAGGGGAAGTAGAAAATAAAGGTATTGAATTTGCCGTTACTCATAGAAATACGATCGGAGATTTCTCTTATTCAGTAGGATTCAATTTCTCCAAAAACTGGAATAAGGTAACCAATTTGGGTGATTCCGATCCGATATATGAAGATCCCTGGATTAAAAAAGTAGGTAAACCTATTGGAACTTATTATGGATATAAAACAGCAGGTTTGTTGACACAGGACGATATCGACAAAGGCAATTATATTACGAACGGAATTACACCCCGTGCCGGTGACATCAAATACGTTGATGTGCACAAAGACGGAGTATTAAGCGGGGAGGACCGGACATTTATCGGTTGTGATGTACCGGACATTACTTATGGTGCCAATATCAATTTGAGATATAAAAACATTGAATTGAGTGTCATGGGACAAGGTGTTTCCGGAACCAAAGTGAAATTCTCTGAAGAGCAGGCCTGGGCTTTCTTTGAAGATGCCAGTCCCCGGAAATGGCATTTGAATCGTTGGACGGAAGCCAATCCTAATCCTAACGCGAATTATCCGAGAATATACTTGAAAGGGAATACGCATCAGAATTACAATCAATTATTTTCTGATTTCTGGTTGTTTGATTCCGACTATTTCCGTATCAAAAATATCACGTTGGGGTATTCTTTCCCCA
Source organism: Culturomica sp. (assembly GCF_003524185.1). Classification (NCBI taxonomy): domain Bacteria; kingdom Pseudomonadati; phylum Bacteroidota; class Bacteroidia; order Bacteroidales; family Odoribacteraceae; genus Culturomica; species Culturomica sp. The sequence goes on along the minus strand of NZ_DOED01000022.1, from coordinate 2,205 downwards.
AAGCCTGGATGAACAAATGTTTCCTGGATAGTGCAAAAATATTTTTTACTGCGGAAAATCCTTTTACGATACGTGCGGATCACCGTATGAAAGACTTTGATCCGGAAGCTTCGTCCGGACGCGGAGTCGGAGCACTGGGATTGAGAACCTTTGCCTTTGGTATTAATGTGTCATTTTAATCAATGAAATCGGAAGTTATGAATAAGATGAAATTAAATATAAAAAGCTTGCTTTTAAGTGCCTTATTGAGTACAACAATAGCAGGATGTGTGGACTTGGATGTAAATCCACCCGCCGCAATCGGACCTGATGCGTTCTGGAGAACGGAAAAAGACGCTTGGTATGGATTGAATGCTTGTTATGCCTGGATGCCGGGTTGCGATGTCTTTCAGGATGCTTATGCCGATAATGCTTTTAATCACCACGGGCATGAAAGTAACGGTCAGAATATTCAAACAGCAGCGATGAACCCATCGAATGATATGGGATATGGCTATACGGATGTCCGTGCTTTCAATGTGTTTATCAACAACGTAGACAATTGTGATATGCCGGCTGATTTGAAAAGACGGATGAAAGCAGAAGCCCGCTTTTTAAGAGCAAATTCCTACGTAAGCATGAATCTGTTTTTTGGGAAAGCCTCTATCATTACCGATGTAATGGCTTATGATGCACCTAACATCAGGCGCAATAGTGAGGAAGAAGTCCGGAAATTTGTGATGGAAGAATTAGATTCAATTATTAAAATTCTGCCCCCAAGTTATTCCGGAGGTTATTTAAATGAAAAAGGACGGATTACCAAATGGGCAGCTTTGGCCTTAAAAGCAAGGGCTGCGCTGTATTGGAAAGATTATCCGACAGCAGAAGCTGCTGCCTATGAGATTATAAGAGACGGTGGATTTTCTCTGTTTAAAGTGTCTTCTTTGACAGAAGCACAACAAAAAGAAGCGGCAGAATTAGAACAATACATCGACTTTGCAGCAATGGGTATTGATAAAGATGCTTTTATAAAAGGGGTTTTCAGCTATGAAGGAATATGGCATACTGAAAATGCATCTCCGGATAATCCTGAATATATCCTGACTCGTCAGTACATGAGTGGGAATCCGGACTACGGTGATTTTTTAAGATATACCCAATTACGTCCCGATCAAATGAAAGGCGGTTGGGCTTCAGTAGAACCAATCCAAAGCCTGGTCGATGCTTATTGGGATGCAACGGGAAAAATCAAACCGACTCCTTTGACTCCGCAGGAAAGAGCATCACGTTTCGAAGACATCCTCGACATACGCAATGGGTACGAATCAGCTTCAGCTTTTGTAGAGGCTAAAATCGGAGAATTTAAAAATTATTCGTACAATCAGGAGTTCAGAAACCGGGATAGTCGTTTATATGCCTCGATTCTTTTCCCTTTCAAAGGGTGGTATGAAACAGATATGGGGACAGACTTCGTGTATGAATGGGCTCATAGCAATAATGACCCAAAAGGCGGATATATTTTTAGAAAAATGATGCCGTTAGCTTCAAATACGATGATTTGGGGAAGCAACTATGTCGGAGAAGGTGACTATCCGGTGTATCGCTACGCTGAAATCCTTTTGATTTTTGCAGAAGCCCGTGTACATAATACCGGTTGGGATGCTCAGGTAGAAGCAGCATTGAATGAAATCCGCGATCGTTGCGGCATGCCTCATGTCGTAGCTCATGCCGGAGAAGATGCGCTCGAATTTATACGAAATGAAAGACGGATCGAACTGGCCGGAGAAGGACATCGTTATTTCGATATTCGGCGTTATGGTAAAGAGTATGCCCGAAAATGTATGTCAATGACCATGAATTCGATCGACAATAATTATCACTTTGAAATGAGCTGGGACGACAAGTTAATGTTAATGCCTATTCCCCAAACGGCAATAGACCTGAATCCCTTATTAAAGGACGATCAAAATCCAGGATATTATTAATTGTCGTCATAAATGACACTGAAAAGCGGAGTATCAACTCCGCTTTTTTATTGCCCGGTTAAAATTGCTTTTAACCGGGATTTTTTATACAACACCATAAACTTCCGTTCAAATTTTTTATATCAATTTATATTAAAATTTCCCAACCTATGTTTCGGTTTATTTTCATCCAGCCAGGTTTATATTAATGATTATCAGACTATTGGCTTGTTGTCAAATATACCATGCCTGGTAAGCAGGT
>NZ_DOED01000020.1:0-24667 GCF_003524185.1 Culturomica sp. | reverse complement strand
GATTGCAGTTTTATCCGGATGACGCCGGGAAGGAAGTTTGTCCGGCTTTCCCGGGTCCACCCGGGTTGCTCCTTGCTTTTATCCTCGTTTCCGAGTTTGTCATCCTGACAGCCCAGAAAAAGAAGGCCGAGCAGGAGAAAGAATAGTTTATGGTTCATTGTATGGGGTAGATTAAATTAGCTATAAATATATGATTTTATTTTATTTCATCATAATAAGTAAAGACTTTTATCAGGTCTTCCGGTTTCATTTTCAGCTTATTGTCTTTGAAATACTTTCCGATAAGATTCGCTTTGTCGCCGAAAACGGATAAGAATTCTTTTTTAGAGCGGGGCAATACCGATGCTTCCTGCTCATCCAGTTGATAATACAAAACTTCTTTGTGCTGGAACTTATCCTTTTCTTTTTCCTGATATCCGTTAGCCGGACGCCCTTTTTCAAGCTGGCAGGTATGGAGATTCAAAAGCTTGCAGCCCGCTCCGTTATACATCACTTCCAGTATACCTGTTCCGGACCTGTTCCCGGTCACATAATCAGTGTAGATAAAATGTCTATTTCCAATCGTTATCCCCGCGATTTTATCCGAAAGATTCAGAGTATAGGTCGAATCGGCTTCATTCTTCAGCCAAATCTGCTCTCCATATACAAAATATCTCATAGAGTATTTTTTTATTTCTCCGGAAATTAGGGTCACACTTCCGGGTTGCCATTCCTTTTCCAGGAAAGGGGTGCCGTCATAGGTCGCTGCAAATTTAGGGGAATCGACATCCATGATATCCGGTAACATACTCAACCGGAAATTGTTCATCGTCGAATTGACACTATTTACATCCTGAGCCTTTAACAAAGGCACGGATAGAAATAGGCATAAAATAAAGATTAATTTTTTCATGGTTGCAGGTTTAGTGAGAAAAAGAAGAGGATGCTGATTTGCATCCTCTCCCGATAAGTTCATCCTAAGAGGATCATTCCTCTTTGACCATTACAGTTATATAAGGAAACCATCCTGAGTACGATGCATTCAAAACACCATAGGATCCGGTTGTTATTCCCCTGAAATTAATATCACAAACAATAGGCTTATTATACAAACTACTTCCGACAACATTAAAAATAAAATAATCAGCTCCTCCCTGAGAAAACATATATTGCTGCATAGGAATTTGTATCTGAGCATTATCGTAGTCAACGATACCCTTGATTAAGGAAGGTACTCCGAATAATCCGCCTATAGCAATCGTATCTCCATTAATTTGTTCTATGGTCATGTCGTAAGGATCTCCGTCATTGGCTCCATTTTTTGTATTCTGAGCCAACCAGTTGCCTTCCAGCCAGTCCATGGTAATCTCAAAGAAACGACTTAGATTTACGACAACACTTGTGGTTGTTCCTTCCTGTAACATAGACTGATCAGCTACTAAATTAAGAGTTAACTTAACAGCCTCAGGAGTCAGATTGTCATAATTGCCTTTTACTTTAATTACTCCGGTATATTTTCCGGCAGGGATCGTAACGGTTTTATTCACAAACTCATAATCCTGACCTTCTACTGCAGTCGTATTGGCTGCGTCGACAACGACACTGAAAGTACGATCTGCATTGCTTGTTTTGGAAACTCCCAGTGTAATCTCTAAAATTCCGTCTTCGTTCTCTTTAACAACTTTGTTTATAGCTCCTTCGTTGAATGATACGAAGTCAGGACCGCTATAGTGAATGGGATCATTTTCACATCCCATTAAGAAAAATGCGGATAACGCAATAAATAAAATGTATATCTTTTTCATAATTAATCCTTTTTAGTATCCTTCGTTTTGTTGATCTTTCATTTGTGGATTAGCATTGATCTCATGTGTCGGAATCGGCCATACAAAACGGAAATCACTGGCTTCTTTACTGATTTCTGTTGAATTTGCACCACCGTTCTGGTATACATAAGTTCCGTCCTGAGGAGTACGTCCGCTAAGACCTATTCCATAACGCTTCAGATCCCACAAACGGTAACCTTCCATATAAAGTTCTCTTTGACGTTCCTTACGAATTTCATTAGTCAACGCTGTTCCACTATATGTTTGGTCTGTATAACCGGCGATACGTTTTGAACGCAAAGCGTTCAAATAACTCAACGCATTGGTTTCATCATTGGATTCTTTATATGCTTCAGCTAAAATCAGATACATTTCTGCAATACGAAGTATTTTCGGAGCATTTATAAACTGGGTATTACCCGTACAATAAAGCGGATTACCCGGATATTTGGAACAATAATAAAGCTGAGGAGAACCTGAAGAAAAATTCATCGATCCTTTTTTAAAGTAAGCAGCAAAGCGAAGGTCATTCGTTTGATCATATAAATCCAATACTGTTTTCGTCGGAAGAAAATCCGGATTAACTTTGGTATTACTTCCTGATTTATCAATTAAGACCGTACCGGTAGCACTACCCAATTGGCCTGATATGAATATGGGCTGAAAAATAACCTCCGTAGACTTATCGTTTGTCCACATGTCTCTCATAGCAACAGCCGTCGTGACTAATGGATACTTGTCACCATCTACCAATGGTTTTGCAGCATTGATAGCTGCTGTGTAATCTTTCATCTGTAAAGCAACCCGTGCTTTTAGTGCAGCAACAGCATCCTCTGTCAGATAACCGGAGTTTTGTGTTCCGGGTGTCGTTATATATTTGGCTGCTGAGTCAAGATCTGCAGTAATAAGCTCATATGTCTTTGCCAATGACGAGCGTGCCGGATAAGTAGAAGACTGGCTGGAAGGTGCATATTTTGTTACTAAAGCAACACCTAAATCATTTGCAGCCGTAGATGCATTATACGGTTTACAGAAACGGATAGCCAATTCTTCATATGCCAATGCCCGCATAAAATAAGCTTCACCTAAATAATGCTTTAATGTGATTTGATCCGCGTCAGAAAAAGTATGCATCAGTGATACCCCTTTTTCCAATACCAAATTACAATTACTGATCAATGCATAGAAACCGGACCATTGTCCGCCACTCTCTGCTGTGTGCTGCCAGCGGTACCAAGCGCCATAAGTATTAGTAAAGTCAATAACTGCATTTAAACCGTCAGCTTGAACTTCGGGTTGGATAACATAATCACCTGTAAACAGGACCTGTGTATATTCATAAAATCCATTCCGAAAATTTTTAAAGTCACTTACTGTCTGTAAAGCTTCGTCGGTAGGGATTTTATCATACGGGTATTTGTCCATATCGCATGAAGCAAGGGAAAGACCCGTAATACCTATCAAAGTATATAATATCTTTTTCATCTGATTAAATTTAAAATTAGAAGTTCAACTCTACACCGATTTCATACTGTCTGGTATTCGGATATTTACCCATGGACAAGTTAGAGTCAATTTCCGGGTCATATCCTGAATAATCCGTAAATGTCAACAAGTTACGTCCGATAGCATAGATTCGGGCTCCTTCCATAAATCCGGTTTTCTTCAATAATTGTCTGGGGAATGTATAAGACAATGTTACGTTTTTCAAACGAACGAAAGAGGCGTTTTCCACAAAACGGGAATCGAATTGCGGAGCTTCTCCTGCTTTTGGAATATCTGTAATCTGTCCCGGAGTTGTCCACATGTTCAACATCTTTTTCGCTTGATTTTGATCGGCTGCAAACGTTGAATTTTCAACAAAGAAACGGTCGTTGTTCAACATGTATTTTTGAGCTACCCATGTAAAGTCTGCACTCAGAGAAATGCCTTTCCAGGCCACTGTTGTTGCAAAACCTCCGGCCCAAGGAGCAAAACGGGTTTTTCCCATAAATTGCTTCAGATCATCAGAGTAGTTTTCAGTAACACCACCTTCCGGAGTATACCACAACTGTTTACCGTTAGCAGGATTTACACCGGCATATTTTGCATAGAAAAATTCACCGAAAGCATGTCCTTCTGCATATTTAATTCCGGTACCGGCTTGTACGAAATTCTCAAAACCTTCATACAATTTTACAATCTCATTCTTATTGTAGTTGAAGTTAGCACTAACATTCCAATAGAAATCACCTTTACTGAAAATATCGTAATTTACAGATACGTCAATACCGGTATTCGTCATCTTACCAACGTTACCATTAGCAGAAGAGTGTCCTGTCGTATAAGAGAAAGGTACGCTCATCAACATATCTGTCGTCGTCTTTTTGTAAAATTCAATATCCAGGTTTAAAGCATTCATTAAACGGCCGGAAACACCCACATTCCACGATTTCACAGTTTCCCAGGTCAAACCGTCGTTCTGTACTCCGCTGATTGTCCAGCTCGCTTCATTGTTATATTGTCCGTTTCCAATTGAACCGATATATACATAATCGCTGATTCCAGAGTTACCTGTAGAACCGTAACTTACTTTCAAACGTAAATCATCAATCAGATCGACATTCTCCAGGAACGCTTCTTTCTTCATATTCCACATGGCTCCCACTGAATAGAATGTACCCCAACGTTCATCTTTCGGGAAAAGAGAAGAACCGTCCCGGCGGACAGAAGCATCGAAGTAGTATTTGTTCATGAAGTCGTAGTTGAATCTTGCAAAGTAAGAGTTGAATACGGTCTCTGTCAATGAAGAACCGAAAGGATCTGTTGCATATGGAGTCTGGCTGGCAGAAAGCAACATCAAGCGGCTGTCGGAATGTCCCTGAGTACGGGCATTAAATGCCTCATCTTTTTGAATGATAGATTCTTGTCCGATTAAGAAGCTAAGGTGATGATCGTTCTGTATATCGAATTTATATTCGGCTGTATTGGTAAAAGTAAATGAGTAAAAGCGTTGGAAAGCTTCTCTTACATTACCGACATTTTTATTCATTTCATTCAGAGGGTCCGGATAAGCCTTCAATGTTGAACGGTAGTCATAAGCATCTGCCGATTGTTGAGCCCGGACAGTTAAGCCTTTAAGCGGAGTCAACTGAATAAAGGTATTACCCATGATTCGGGTTGTTTTCTGTACTTGTGGTTGCATTTCCATAACACGGGAACAGTTTATCAAACCTCCCATTTCATTATTTATCGTCCACGGTTTTCCCCAATGAATTTTACCATTGTCATCAATAGTATAGGTATAAGGAGAATAAGAAGGATCGGCCCATCTTGCGAAGTTAACCGGATTGTACCAACCATTTGTCGTAGAGAAAGTCGTCCGGTATTTTTCATGAGATAAACCTAAATTAACGCCTACTTTTAACCAATCAGCTATTTTAGTATCTACATTGGAACGTAAAGTCATACGTTTGTAGTCCGAGTGATGGACGATACCGTCCTGACTGAAATAACCGGCTGAGAAATAATAATTACTTTTTTCTGAAGCTCCCGTTACAGAACCATCCAATTGATAAGTAGGAGAACTACTTTTAAAAAGATAATCTTTCCAGTCTGTATCTACATTGTATTTGGTTGCCCAAGCCTTATGTTCCTGAAAAGTTGAATTGGTAATTAAAGTCGGGTCTACCATTTCACGGAATTTCAGATATTCCTGAGCATTCATCATATCTAAATTATCCATAGCCATTTGTGACCAACCATATTGAGCACGAACCTGCATCTTCGGTTTCTCGCCCATTTTACCACGTTTTGTAGAAATTACCAATACACCGTTGGCTGCACGGGAACCATAGATAGCTGTTGAAGAAGCATCCTTCAGTAATACTACGTTTTCAATATCGTTGCTGTTGATGGCCCGGAAAGCAGAAGCTGTTACCGGTGTTCCGTCTACAATTAACAACGGAGTATTACTTGCATTCATGGAGTTCACACCACGCAAACGCATTGAAAAACTGGCACTCGGCTCTCCGGAAGCAGTATATACCTGCAAACCGGCAACTTGTCCCTGTAAAGCATCAGCGACATTAGCAACAGGGCGGTCTCTCAACTTTTCCTCTTTCACCGTTGCGACACTACCTGTAATTGAACCCAATTTTTGAGTACCGTACATACCTTCGACAACGACCTCATCCAACATTTCTGCATCAGGTTCCATTTCCACAGTAAGGTTCGTTTTTCCTGCAACCGCAATTTCCTGCGATTTCATACCGATAAAAGAAAATACTAAAACGTCTCCGTCGTTTACTTTTAATGTAAATTTCCCGTTTACATCTGTTGCTGTTCCCTGGGATGGATTACTTTTTAAAGTGACGGATACTCCCGGGAGAGGCATCTTGTCACTTTTGTCAATAACCGTACCGGTTATCTCCCGCGTTTGAGCAAAACATATCTGCATTCCGACAAAAGTCAGGAAAACAAATAGTCCAATTAATTTTCTCATACATTTTAATTTTAAGTTAGACATATCTAGGCTGTTTTTGATCCAGTTGTTAAATTCTGTTTCCCCTTATTAAATTCAAGTTAAAGTCGAAATATTTTTCTCCTTTTTTGAATTACGCACTCGCTTAGTAAGCGTGAGATGGGAAATAATGAAGATAGTTGAGGAAATTATGGGGATTGAATTTTAAGAAGATGTTTATCTATTAAACGAATAGTTGTGCACACTGATTTTCATATTAGATTGGAAAAGCGGATATAATGTATTAAATAGATATTTTGATTAAAGTATAATAGGATTTCAATAGGACATTCTATCCCAGAATATGAAAGATTTTCTAAAATTTAGAGATGGGTTTTGAGAGAACAATTACAAAATTACTTACATAATAAAAATAATAGGGCTTGATGTTGCAACTTATAATATTTTACATATATTTGCATTATTGTATTTTTATTGAGTTAAGGTATTCTTAAAAACTCAATTTTTATAGGAAACACAATTTAGCAATTAGGGTTAAAGTGCTGAACAACAAAAATTTAATATGGTGTCACATGCTTACTAAGCAGGTTTATACTTAGAATAAAGACTTATAAAACATTATTTTAAGAGCAATTTAATAGAATAAAACAAGATTTAACAATAATACAAACAGCCTAAATATGTCTAACTTAAAATTAAAATGTATGAGAAAATTAATCGGACTATTTGTTTTCCTGACTTTCGTCGGAATGCAGATATGTTTTGCTCAAACGCGTGAGATAACCGGTACGGTTATCAATAAAAGTGACCGAATGCCGTTGCCGGGTGTTACCGTCATGGTCAAAGGTGAACCGGGTAATGGGACTGCAACGGACATCAATGGTAAATTTGCATTAAAAATAAAAGAAAATGCCATTTTGGTAATAAGTTTTATTGGTATGCAAACCCAAGAAGTCAGTGTTGCCGGCAAAACAAATCTAACCATTGAATTAACGCCATCTGCAGAGACTCTGGATGAAGTAATGGTTGTTGCTTATGGTACGGCTAAAAATTCAAGTTTTACCGGTTCTGCTAAAGTGGTAAGTAGTGAAAAACTGGCAAAAATCCAGACCTCCAGCATTACAAAGGCATTGGAGGGGGCATCTCCTGGAGTACAGGTTGTAAGTGCTTCCGGACAACCGGGTGAGAATGCAACGATTCGTATTCGTGGTGTCGGCTCCATTAATGCTTCCAATACGCCACTATATGTAGTTGATGGTGTTCCTTTTTCTGGTTATTTAAACTCAATCAATCCTGCGGATATTGAAAGTATGACTATTTTAAAAGATGCTGCAGCTAACTCTCTTTATGGTTCTCGTGCCGCAAATGGTGTAATTGTAATTACGACTAAAAAAGGAAAAGCAGGGAAACCTATTGTCTCTTTGGATATGAAATGGGGAATTAACAGTCGGGGAATTCCATCATACGATATGATTAAGAATCCTGGAAAATATTATGAAGCAGCATGGACGGCTCTTCGTAATAATTTACAATACAATGGGGAATTGCCTGCTGCAGAGGCTGATGCAGAAGCAACCCGTACATTGGTAAATGAACTGGGAGGATATAATAATTATAATGTACCCGACGACCAGTTGGTCATAAATGGGAAATTGAATCCTGCAGCTAAATTATTATATCATGACGATTGGGCTGATGAAGCTTTTTCAAATAAATTACGTCAGGAATACCAATTTTCATATCAAGGAGGTAGTGATAAAACAAAATATTACATGTCATTGGGCTTTCTGGATGATAAAGGTTATGTTGAAAATTCAGGATTCAGAAGATATACAGCTCGTGTAAATCTGGACCAGGAATTAACGTCATGGTTTAAAGCTGGTGCAAATTTAGCGTATGCCAATACATTGCAGAATTTTCCTAACTCCGGTACAAGTGCATATGCAAATCAATTTATGTTTTCACAAGGTATTGCTCCTATTTATCCTGTATATTTATATGATCGTGAAGGGAATAGACAATACGATAAAGATGGAAATGTAATATATGATTATGGAACAGCATCAGAGTTCGGTTACTCTCGTAAATATGCATCCAATTCTAATCCGATAGCAACTCAGATATTAGATATCCATGATTATAAAACAGATGCTTTTGACGGGAACACATATATGGAAGTATCTTTCTTAAAAGACTTCAAATTCCGGGCTAATTTTGCCTACAACAATTCAAACCGGAAAGACATCGATTATCAAAATGCTTTATATGGCGATGCTAAAAATGTAGGAGGACGTGCATATCATTATCAGTACAAGAGAGATGTTATGACTTTTAACCAGATTTTATCATGGAATCGGGATTTTGGAAGACACAACATCAGTGCTTTAGCCGGCCATGAAGCTTATAAAGAAGATTACTATTATCTAGAAGTATCGAAAGAAAATTTTTACTATCCAGGTAATCCGGAATTGGCAAATGCTGCAAAAATTACCGGAGCAACATCTTACAAGAATTCAAGAAGAATCGAGTCCTATTTCGCAAAGGCCGATTATAGTTTTGATAACCGTTATTATGCTTCTTTGTCTTTCCGGCGAGATGCTTCATCACGTTTCCATAAAGACAACAGATGGGGTAATTTCTGGGCAATAGGCGCTTCTTGGAGAGTTTCTCAGGAAAATTTCATGCAAAATGTAAGTTGGATACAAAATCTGAAATTGAAAGCCAGTTATGGAACCAATGGGGTTGAGAACATATTGGATCCAGCTGGATACGAACAATGGTATGCTTGGCAAGATCAGTATGGGATCACTTCTGACGGAACGAACCTTGGTCTGAATCCTTCTTATTATAAAGGCAACCGGAGTCTGACCTGGGAAAAGTCTAAAAACTTCAATGTCGGTATTGAAACAGACCTTTTTGACTGGTTTTCATTAGATGCAGAATATTTTATCCGTAAATCAGACGATTTACTTTTTAATCGGCCGCTTCCCCCATCTTCCGGCTTTACTTCCTATCCAGACAATATTGGTTCTATGAAAAATCAGGGAGTAGAATTTGACTTGACTTTTAATATTTTCAAACAAACCGAATTTAAATGGTCTGTCAATTTGAATTTAACACACTATACGAATGAGATTACCAAATTACCGCCTGAATTTAAAGAATCGGGTATTATATCCGGTAACAAGAAATATATGGAAGGACATTCCATTTATGATTTCTATTTAGAAAGATATTTAGGCGTTGATCCGGCAAACGGTAAAGCGATGTATTATACCAATAATGCAGAAGTTGCAAACGGAACTTTGGCAAATGGTAAGATGTTCACTTATATCAATTCCAATGCGACACAAGAATACACCGGAGATTCTGCAATTCCGGATGTATACGGTGCTTTCACCAGTAATTGGGCATATAAAGGATTCGATCTTTCCTTTATGATGAATTATCAGATTGGAGGTAAACTGTACGATAGTAATTATGCTGCTTATATGGGGAATGATTTAGGTAGCGGATTCCATAAGGATGTTTTAAAAGCATGGACTCCAACCAATGTTAATACCAATGTTCCAATTCATCAACAAAATTACCAGAATGCTACAGGACGGTCGGATAGGTTTTTGACAGATGCCTCTTTCCTGGCCATAAAGAATATTATGCTGGGATATACATTCCCGAAACATATATGCAACAAATTACATATTGAAAACCTTAGAATTTATGCTGTGGCAGATAATGTGGCATTATTCTCAAAACGTCAGGGGATGGATCCCAGACAGTATATCTCCGGTGCGACAGGTTATAATTTTGCCCCAATCAGAACAGTATCGTTTGGTATTAATATGAAATTCTAAAAGTAAACATTATGAAGAAGACATTTATAAACTATTTAATTGTTCCTGTGATCTTAGTCATGTCGGGAGCTTGTAGTTCTGATTTTTTGGATACAAAACCTACAGGATCCTTATCCCAGGATCAGCAGGATGAGGTTGCCATAGAAGACCCTATCAAAGCGTTTTCTCCCATCATATCCGGATTGTATAATTCAATGGTAGGTTATTATAGTCAGCATGATGAATTCGGACATCCCACTGTATTTTTAGCTACAGATTTAATGGCCAATGACATGGTTCAACTTGCAAATCATTGGTTCTACAGTTATTATCAAAATGATAATCGGATGGCCAATTACCGTTCTTCAAGTCATTATTGGACGAAACTGTATTATCCATTGATTTATAATTGTAACCTTGTATTGAAATCTTATCCACGTGAAGGATATGATAATTTGTCAAATGATGCAAAAATTTTAGCGGGTCAGGCACTAGCAATTCGTGCTAATAGTTACTATTATTTGGTACGTCTATTTGCTAAAAACTATAAAGGAAATGAAGATGGGCCGGGTGTCCCGATTTGGTTAGCAGAGACAGATGCGGCAGATCATCAACCAAGAGCTAAAATCAGTGCTGTATATACACGAATTGTCCAAGATCTGGAAGACGCGATTAAATTGCTGGAAGGCCAACCTCGCGAAAGCATCAATAATGTGGATTATTACACTGCATGTGCAATTTTAGCGGATGTATCATTGACAATAAATAATTGGGGAGATGCTGTAAAATATGCACAGGAAGCTCGTAAAGGATCTGCGACTTTATCTACAATAGATACTTATATGAGTCAATTTAAAGGTAATCTCAATGCCAGTGAATGGATATGGGGTATGGATATAAATGGTGAAAATACCAATTTATATGCTTCTTTATACTCTCACCTTGATAATACAATTGACGGATATTGTGGTATTGGAGTATACAAAGCCTGGGATGCACGTCTTTATGAACAAATCCCTCAAACCGATGTAAGACGCCAATGTGCGCTGCCAAACAATCAATACATTAGTATGAAATATCAGACTCCCGGAGATTTTACAGGCGATATTTGCTACATTAGAATTGCTGAGATGTATCTGATTGAAGCCGAAGCCCAGGCGCGTGCTGGCAATGACGGTCTTGCTCAAAATGTTTTATACGAATTAGTGAAAAATCGTGATCCGCAAGCAACAAAATCAACAAAAACAGGTAATGATTTAATTGAAGAGATTTTATTTCAAAAACGTATTGAAATGTGGGGAGAAGGTCGTTCTTGGTTTGATTTGAAACGTATCGGAGGAAGCATTGAGAGAAAAAATACAATTAATGGTGTTGCGACCAACCATCGTGTAGATGCGCAGTTGCAATTTGGACCAAATGACAATCGCTGGGTATTCCAGATTCCTAAAAAAGAAATTGAAGCCAATCAAAATATTAATGAAGAGGATCAGAATCCGGCATAATAAAATCTAGATTTTAATATTTTTCTAGATCAGTTTAATTGCCATTATCGTGCAAATGGAGTTCTGCTTTCATTTGCACGATTTTGTTATTTCATACAATGCTAAAATTTCAATCCATGAAAAAAATATTCATATTTTTCCTGACTTTATGTCCTTGTATCGGATATACGCAACCTCCGGTTGGTGCTGAATTTATAGACAGCAATCCATTTAATATAATAGACCGAGAAATCAGTGTTGATTATTCTTCCCTTAATAATTTGTTCGATGCTTTCAGAAATAATCAGAATATTGAAGCCAACCAAATTTTTTCCCTTTTTCAAAATAGATTTGAAGGTAGCCCTTTCTTATTACAAGAATGGAAAAATTCTTCTGTAATCTTAAAAAGCGGAGAAAAAATAAATTATGATCTATTATACAATGTGTTTAAAAATGAGTTTTGGATAAAAAAGGAAGAAGGAATAAAATTATTATTATTTACAGAAGATGTTGATCATGTTGAATTTGATAATAAAAAATTTGTCAGAAAAACATATCCTTTGGGAAAAGACATAAAAGAGGGATTGTTACAGATAATAACGAACGATAAATATCCATTATTCAAATTATATACGTGTATTTTTTTACGAGAAGAAGCTGAATCTACCGGCTATGAGTCAAAAAAAAGAGATAAATTTCAAATTCGAGAGCAACTTTATTATCAAGATAAAAAAGGACACTTATATTCGATTTCTACAAAAAAAGATGATTTCTTTAAAATATTCGGAGATAAATCCTCTATTGTAGGAGCGTACTGTAAGATCAATAAATTAAAATACAGAAAGGAGGAGGACATAATTAAACTGTTTCACTATTATTCAACACTATAATATATTTCGTCATTAAAAAGGAACGGTTTGAAATCGTTCCTTTTTTTATACCTATGATTATCATACTGTACTGTATAATATATAAAATTATGTAATCATTTTCGTCGTATCCGATAGTACCTTTTTCTCTCCTTCTCATACATCCCTCTTCCTTTCGCTTCCCTTGACATACCACGCTTACTAAGCAGGTTTACACTTAGAATAAAGACTTATAAAACATTATTTTAAGTGTAATTTAATAGAATGAGACAAGATTTAACAATAATACAAACAGCCTAAATATGTCTAACTTAAAATTAAAATGTATGAGAAAATTAATCGGACTATTTGTTTTCCTAATGTTTTTGGGAATACAATTTAGTATGGCTCAGGAAAAGCAAGTGACCGGTAAGGTTACGGATGCCACAGATGGTCTGCCGCTTCCTGGAGTTACAATTATGGTAAAAGGTTCTTCTATCGGGACAGCTACCGATATAGAAGGAAATTATTCATTAAAAGTTCCTCAGAATGCAGTATTGGTATTTTCATTTGTAGGAATGAAGGATCAGGAGATTGCAGTTACAGGCAAGAATGTTATTAATGTTAAAATGGTTTCGAAAACAGAAGCTTTGGATGAAGTTATGGTGGTTGCTTATGGAACAGCAAAAAAAGAATCATTTACAGGTTCCGCCGCAGTTGTGGATAATAAAAAATTATCAAAGCGAACGGTAGCCAATATTTCTAAAGCTATTGATGGTCAGACAACAGGTGTCGTAGCTACTTCTGGAGGAGGACAACCGGGAGACGGCGCTTCAATCCGTATACGTGGATATGGTTCCATCAATGCATCCAGTAATCCTTTGTATGTAGTTGATGGAATTCCTTATGACGGAACACTTAGTGCTATCAACCCGAATGATATTGAATCTATGACGATTTTAAAAGATGCTTCCGCTGGAGCGTTGTATGGAGCTCGTGGAGCTAATGGTGTCGTAATCATTAATACCAAAAAAGGAAAAGCTGAAAAGACGAATGTCAATCTGAAAGCCTCCTGGGGATGGTCATCCAGAGGAATTAAAAACTACAATCTTGTAAACCAAAAAGAATTTGTACAGTTAACCTATGAAGCTCTTCGAAATGATTATATTTTTAACAGTAATTATGACTGGGAAACGGCCAAGGTATTGGCAATGAATAGTTTGTCATCCACATTAGGAGGAGAGAGTTATAACCCTTTTAAAAATTATACTTGGGAAACAATTATTGATCCCAGTACAGAGCAAATTCAGGATGATGCCAAAGCAGCTTGGGATGAAAGTTGGATGGATCGGATTAACCGGAAAAATGCTTTACGACAGGAATACCAGTTTTCTATTTCCGGAGGTACAGAAAAAACACAGACATTGTTTTCATTGGGTTATTTAAATGAAGATGGTGTTTTGGAAACGACAAAGTTTGAACGTTACAATGCACGTTTAAATTTGGATAATCAACCCAAGTTTTGGCTAAAAGCCGGTTTAAATATAGCATTTTCACATTCTAAGCAAAATTATTCTATGTATACCGGAAGTTCAAATTCCAATGTTTGGTATACAGCCCAATTTATGGCTCCAATCTATCCTGTATATATGAAAGACAGTAAAGGAAATGATCTTTTAGATGAAAATGGTAAAAAACAATTGGACTACGGAAAAAACCGTCCAAAACTAAGTAATTTTAATTCGATCGCTACATTGGAGGATGATAAATCGGATTTAAAAAACGATAACTTAAGTGCAAGAACATATCTTACTTTGGGATCAGATGACGAGAAAGCTGGAATACTAAAAGGATTAAAATTTACAATGAATTTCGGAGTAGATTATTTAAACCAAAATCAAATGAATTATTACAATATGTATCATGGAAATTTTTCTTCCAGTAAAGGCTTGTTATCTAAATATAATACCCGTACCCAAAGTTATACATTTAATCAATTACTTACTTATAATCGTTCTTTTGCTGATCATAGTTTTGACGTGATGCTCGGACATGAATATTATGATTATAGATACAATTATTTGTATGGGAGTAAAACCGGATTAGTTGATGGAATTTTTGAATTGGCTCCCGCAACTACAGTTAATGGAACTAGTTCTTATCAGCAAGACTACAGGATTGAATCATGGTTAGCTCGTTTGAATTACAATTATAAAGAAAAATATTATTTATCAGGAAGTTTCCGTACAGATGGTTCTTCTAGATTCCATCAGGATAATCGTTGGGGTAATTTTTGGTCAGTTGGAGCTAATTGGAGAGTTTCTCAAGAAGACTTTTTACACAACACAGATTGGTTAGATAATTTAGCCTTAAAAGTAAGTTATGGCGTACAAGGGAATGATGACTTACTTGATTCTCAGGGATATTCCATCTATTATGCTTGGCAAAGTTTTTATGATTTAACGTGGCCAAATGCAAATAATGCAGGAGGAGCTATTTCTTCATTGGAAAACAAGGATATTACCTGGGAAAAAAATAAAAACCTAAATATTGGTTTAGATTCCCGCTTTTTTAATGGACGTCTTGAATTTGCGATGGAATATTATAACAAAAAAACTACTGATATGTTATTATCATTTCCGATGGCTCTTTCTACAGGATTTGGTGGATATTCTGCCAATGTAGGAGAAATGGTAAACCAGGGATTCGAATTTACAGTAGGGGGAACAATTATTGACAAGACTGATTTCAGATGGAAGACTACTTTAATGGTATCTACTGTAAAAAATGAAGTAAAAAAATTAACGGATAGTTCGGACGAAATGATTAATGGAATATACAGCATTAAAGTGGGTAAAGCAATAAACACATTCTATATAGCTAAATCGGCAGGAGTAGACCCTGCTACAGGAGCACAACTTTACTGGGCTTATGAAGCTATGGATGCGAATGGTCATGCCAGCGGTGAATACATTACTAGTGATTATTCTGTAGCGGCCAATTGTAAATATTATTTAGGAAATCGCATTCCTGATCTTTTCGGTAGTATTAATATGGAATTCAATTTTTTGAAAAATTTTGATGTATCTGTATTGTCAACCTATTCTGTGGGAGGAAAAGTGTATGATGGCTTGTATCAGGGAAGTATGAATATTCAGTATGCCGGTGATACGTGGAACAAGCATTCTATGAGACGCTGGAGCAAACCAGGAGACATAACAGATGTCCCACGTGTTGGTCTTAACCCGAAAAACACACCAACTGACCGATTTTTGGTGGATGCATCTTATTTTGCCATAAAAAATATCACTGTCGGTTATACATTACCAAACCGGATTCTCAATAGAGCTGGTATTGAATCCTTAAGAGTTTTTTGTACTTTGGATAACCTTGCTTTATTTACTCATTTAGATGGTATGGACCCACAATACAATTTTTCAGGAGGAACAGATTACAAATATGCTCCGAATAAAACAATTTCTGTTGGTGTAGATATAAATTTTTAAATAAAGAATTATATGAAAAAATATTTTATATATATACTTGCTGCTATAATCTTATCTAATTTTATGCTAGCTTGTAGTGATGAAAGTTTGAACACACTTCCAACCGATTCTGTCTCCGGCGAAGGGATGTTCAGTAATGCAACTGCTGCTTTAGTTCCGCTCAATGGAATTTATCGTATGATGTATACTCAGGGATGGTCAACAACAGGTAATACACAACAATGCGACGGTTTAACAGCCTGGAACCTAATGGGGGATGTAATGGGGGAAGACATGGTAATGAAAGCTGCTGGAAGTGGATGGTATTGGTATGATTGTATTTACAATGTGAAATCTAATTATACATCCAGCAGATGGCGTTCTTATGACACATGGAACGGCTATTATAAATTAATAGCAAACGCTAATTACATCATTGCTGCTCAAAATACGATGGCGGGCAACACTTCAGATGTTAATTATGTCGTAGGACAGGCGTATGCGATCAGAGCATATGCCTACCACTATCTAGCTATGACATTTGCTCGTACGTATATAGGACATGAGAATGAACCAGGCGTACCCTTGTATACAGAACCTACCTCTGCAGGAACTCCAGGAAAAGCGAGGGCGAGCTTAAGTGAAGTTTATAAACAAGTTCGTGCGGATATAGATACTGCTGTTAATTTACTGGAAAATGCACCTACACAGAAAGATAAAACTCATATCGATTACTATGTTGCCAACGGTATTAAAGCCCGGATTTGCCTGACAACCAATGAATGGTCTGAAGCGGCAAAAGCTGCTCGCATTGCTCGTTCCAATTATACTCCGGGGACAGGGAAAGAACTTACCGGAGGCCTTAATAGTGTCAACTTGGGAAATGTTATGTGGGGAGCCACAATCATTACTGATCAGACGCCAGGTTGGGGACCGTTTTTATTTCACATGGATGCTTTTTCTAAATACAATATAGACGGTACTCAGGTTTATGCTTTTAAGGCCCCTAAATGCATAAATGTAAACTTATACAAAAAAATGGGAGAAAATGATGTACGTAGAGCCTGGTGGGAGCCTAATAATAATACTATAAAAGACGACGCTGGCAATGTTCTTTCAAATTACATTCAAGTAAAATTTAGATTTTCAGATCCTATTACAGATTTGGGTGACAAAATATGGATGCGTATGGAAGAAATGTATTTGACAGAAGCGGAAGCTGAATGCAGGATGAATAATGACGCTAAAGCTCAATCAATACTTCGGGAATTTATGTCGTATCGAGATCCTAATTATCAGACATCCAAGACTGGTAAAACTTTAGGGGCACTAACTTCTGACGAAACCGGCTCTTTACTTGAAGAAATTTTGATACAACGCCGTATCGAATTGTGGGGTGAATATGGACGTATTTATGATATTAAGCGTTTGAAACAAGGATTTACTCGGACACAAGACATGGGATGGCCTATCCCAGCCTTGTTGAATGGTACAAATACTCAAAATCCCGAAACATATGCTTGGGTGTTAACTATCCCACAGGCTGAATTTGACGGAAATGTAAATATGGATGCATCAAAAGATCAAAATCCAGTAGGAGATGGTATTTAATAACTACATAATTCATGAGAATAATGAAAAAAATAATATATGGTAGTTTTATCGGTATATTTATTTGCCTGCTTACGGCCTGTGATACCGATAATAAAGGGACTGTTTATAGTCCTGTAACCGAAGAGGTCGGTTTTTTAACCAAAAACGTGAAACGGGAACTGACTGCTGATCAGAACAGTTTCGAAATACTTGTAACCCGTTCGGGTAAGAAAGGAGAATTAACAATGCCTTTTACAGTGACAGATCCTAGTGGTTTACTGGTTATTTCAGAAACAGTGACATTCAAGGACGGAGAAGCTTCTGCTAAAATTCAAATTTCAAATATACAGAAATTACAGATCGGGCCGGAATATACTGTGACTTTAGCTTTAGAGGCAGAAAATATTACTGTAGGAGGGTTTAAAGAAACCAATATTGTATTGAATCGGACCTATACTTTCGAGTCAATCGGTATTGGGAAATTTACGAGTGAATTCTTCGGAGAAAGCTGGAATCAGGAAGTACAAAAAGCTAAAGAAGCAAATGTGTACAAATTACCTGACTGTTATGTTGAAGGTTATAGTATTATATTCAATTTAGATGATGCCGGTAATGTAGTTGAATTCAAAACCCAACAGACCGGTTACGAACATGCGGATTATGGTATGGTTTCTGCTACATTAGCCTCTTGGAAACGTGAAGGTAAAATGATTACTTTCGGCTTGGAATTTACAGTAAGCATTGGTACTTTTGGAGTTATGAATGAGATTTTGGAGATGCCAAATTAAGACTTAGATTAACACTTAAAAGATAGTCTATTCCGATCGTTTTTACAACCAGAGGGAGCTCAAAAAGTAAAAATCCTCCCCATGTAGAATCGGATATTTGACTTCGGTCTCCGATAAGAGATACAAATAAATTGAGGGTACCAAATATTTTTTGGATACCCTCAATTTTCTATTATGCAGAATTAAATTTCACCTACTGGCAGGCAGTGATTCGCCGGTGAAGGGAACGTTCTGTCTCTCTGCCGGATGGAGCTTTTAAACAAACAATCATAATGTGACTGGAAGTCGGTTCAGAAATGGACCGGCTTTTTTATTTCTTTATACTTCCTTTCAAAACGAATTCTTTTTACCCTATTTTTTCGCTGCAAAACAGATGAGATGTTTTTTAATATTATGTAACCATCTTCGTCGCATCCGATAGTACCTTTTTCTCTCCTTCTCATATCTACCCCATTCTTTCGCTTCCCTTGACATACCACGCTTACTAAGCATGTGCATTTTCCTTGGAAAGGACAAACAGGGAATGATTTTAACCTGAATTTAAGAAGGTGAAAACAAAAATTAACGATAAAATCAAAAACAGCCTAAATATGTCTAACTTAAAATTAAAATGTATGAGAAAATTAATCGGACTATTTGTTTTCCTGACTTTCGTCGGAATGCAGATATGTTTTGCACAGACGCGGGAGATAACCGGTACGGTTATTGACAAAAGCGACAAGTCACCGCTACCCGGTGTATCTGTAATTATTAAAAACAATCGGGCCGTTGGAACTGCAACTAACGTTGACGGTAAATACTCAATTAAAGTGAATGAGAATGATATTTTGATTTTCACTTTCGTGGGTATGAAGGATCAGGAAATTGCGGTTGCAGGTAAAAATGTAATCAATGTAGAAATGGTTCCGGCAACCGAAGCTTTGGATGAAGTTGTTGTGATGGGGTATGGAGCACAAAAAAAAGGTACAGTTACCGGTGCAGTCGGGGTCGTAGACGGTAATAAAATCAAAGAAGTACCAACTGCCAGTTTCGACCAGATTCTTCAGGGTAAGGCAACAGGTATGCAGGTTGTTGCTTCCAGCGGTCGTCCCGGGGCAGGTGCTATTGTGAAAATGAGGGGTATCTCCTCTATTAATGCCAGTTCCTCTCCTTTATATGTAATCGATAATGTGCCCGTTGCTTCGGCAGATTTCAATGCATTGAATCCCGGTGACATTGAAAGTGTATCTGTATTAAAGGACGCATCGGCAACTTCTATTTACGGATCACGCGGAGCAAACGGTGTTATCATGATTACGACTAAAAGAGGACGGATGGGAAAAACGATATTCAATGTAAAAGGCCAATGGGGATTCTCTACCCGTACCCGGGATAAAAATCAAATGATGAACACCAAAGAAAAATTGACTTACGAGCGTCAATTAGGTGTAGGCTATGGAGCAAGCAGCCCCACGACAGGCAAACCCATGACGGATGAAGAGATCAATAACTATCCAATCAATACGGACTGGATGAAGGAAGTTTTCAGAACAGGTAAAACCCAATTGTATGAATTGAGTGCTTCAGGCGGTTCGGAATCCACTAAATTTTATCTGTCGGGACAATATTTTGACCAGGAAGCTATTGCTCCGGGCTCTTACCTGAAGAGATATACATTCCGGGTAAATCTGGATCATAAAATCAGCAGAAAATTAAAATTCGGAATGACAGCTTCTGTAGGTACTTCCAAAGAGGGTAATTTACGTAACGACCGGAATGTATTGAATCCGTTCAACTATGTATACAGTGTCAACCCGTATACAAAACCATTCAATGAAGACGGTAGCTGGGCATCTGACCCGACATGGGATTACGGCCTGAATATTTTCGAAAACATCGCGATGAACCCGAGTTATTCGAATCTGATAAAAGGGATCGGATCTTTTACACTGGAATACAACATTATAGATGATTTGCGGTTCGTATCGACAGCCGGTGTAGATTATTCACAAGTATTGGACTACCAATATAACAAACCGGAATCAAAATTATCGCAGGTTCTTCAAAGTCCGGGATTCAGAGCCGATAGTTATGCACATCGGGCTACTTTCATTTGGACTAATATGTTAAAATATGCCAAAACATTTAATGATGTCCACAATCTGAGCGCAACTGTCGGTACGGAAGCACAAAAGAGTCAATGGAAAGGCTTTGGTGCTCAAGGAGAGGGATTCTCTTCCGGCAGAATAGATGCTTTGGACAAAGCAGCAAAACCTTTGAAAGTCACCGGCAATGTATCGGACTGGAGACTTTTATCATTCTTTGCCCTGGCAGCTTATGACTTTGATTCCCGCTATTTCGTAGATGCTTCTGTTCGAAGCGACGGTTCTTCACGTTTCGGTAAAGACAATCAGTACGGTACTTTCTGGTCTGCCGGTGCAGGCTGGAATATTCACAATGAAAGTTTTGCAGAAAATTCCGGCTGGCTGAACCAGTTCAAATTACGCGGAAGTGTCGGAACCTCCGGAAACAACAATATCGGGGATTACGATGCACTCGGACTATTCAGTACGGGCTCTTATAACGGAACATCTACAATTTACCCGTCACGTTTGCCCAATAACCAACTGACATGGGAAAAGAATTTCCAGGCATCAGTCGGATTTGATAGTAAATTTTTCAATGAAAGACTGACGGTTGTTTTCGACTGGTATAACAGAAAAACAATAGATATGTTATTGGCAGCCAATCTTTCACTGACCTCAGGATTTGCCAGCCGGAAAGAAAATATCGGAGAAATGAGAAACCGGGGTATAGAGGTCTCTGTAAGTGGGGATGTATACAGATCTTCCGACTTTTTTGTCAATCTTTATGCAATGGTTTCTCACAACAAAAATGAAGTGTTGAAACTGTACAAAGGAAATGACATCAAAAACGGCTGGAACAATGTTATCAGTGAAGGAAAAGAATTGAATGTCTATAAAATGGTACGCTGGGCCGGTGTTAACCCTGTTAACGGAGATGCCTTGTATTATACCAAAGACGGTCAATTAACCAATAAATATTCGGAAGATGATGCTGTTATACTGGATGGAAAATCTCCGTATCCGGATTTCTACGGTTCTTTCGGAACAAATATCAGCTATAAAGGTTTAGACTTCTCGGCAGATTTTTATTTTTCACACGGTAATTACATCTACAACCATGTTGCTTTCTTCAATTTGAGTGACGGAGCCAATGCAAACTCCAATCAGGATAAACGGTTATTGTATGATCAATGGATGAAGCCGGGCGATATAACAAATATTCCGAGACAGGACAAAGGAAATTCCCAGGTTATGAGTACACGCTATTTGGAAGATGCTTCTTATCTCCGTTTGCGTAACGTAAGCCTAGGTTACAGTTTCCCGAAACATTTACTCGACAAAGTTAAACTGTCTAAGTTAAGAGTGTATGCACAAGGCTTGAATTTAGTGACCTGGACCGGTTTTACAGGAATCGATCCGGAAGTCGGAAATGTTACCAGCGGTACTGGCCCTGCAAGCAGTAATGCGGACTTCCAATTCCCGGCATCTCGTACAATTATGTTCGGACTGGAAATAGGCTTCTAATATGTTAAATTTGAAATGACAAGAAATATGAAAACAATAAATACAATTCTAAAATCAGTAGGATTAAGTGTATTGCTTACATTTACTTCCTGCAGTGGTTTTCTGGATGTAACCCCGCATGATGCTACAGATGATAAAAACTCACTGGAAACAATCAGTGACTATGATATGCTTATGAAAGACCCGTATGCAAGCATGCGGGATGTAATGGGAAGCTATTATATTCTGCTGCCGGATATTATGTCTGACAATCTCACGCTTTGTTATGCTGGACGTTTATCGTTCAACGAGTTTTTCAACTTCAATTTCAATTCCACCACCTTCGGTGTCTCTGCCATGTGGAGCGGTGCCTATAATGGAATCATGGCAACCAATAAAATCATCAACACTCTGGAAGGAGAAACGAATAAGTTCACCGGGACGGCAGATGAAGCACAAGCCAAGAATATATTGGCCGAGGCCTTGGCCATGCGTGCCTTTTTACACTTTCAACTGGTACGTCTGTATGGAAAAGACTACAAGGTAGCTTCCGAAACAGACCTGGGAGTTCCTTACAAGACCCTGGCTGATGTGACCTTACCTTCCCGTAATACGGTAAAGGATGTGTATGACAATCACATTGTTAAAGATCTGGAAAAAGCCAAAACTTTAATGACGGCTGAGTACAATCAAAAAGACAATACCCGGCTTAACCGTAAATCACTTTGTGCGATTATGGCAAAAGTATATTTAACAATGGGAAAATATCAGGAGGCCGCCAATAATGCTGCAGCCGCTATTGCCGGAGACGGATCGGATATTGCAACCATCGAACAGTTCCAGAAATTATGGACTTCTCCCATGACCAATGTTTCAGAAATACTTTTGAGATATCCGGTATTGAGCACGGATGATGTCATACCGGGAAATAACTGGGGACAGGGCGAGAGCAAAACTTCGTATAAAGCAGAGTATGTCGCATCGGCAGCATTTGTCGATCTGGTAAAAAACACGGATATACGTATCACGACATTAACCGGAGTATCGTCAGGGGGTAAAAATTACGTTGCTGTCTGGAAATGGAACGGCCGTCCCGGAGAAGCTGCCGGAAATGTCGATATTACAGCCATTCGCACTTCAGAAATGTATCTTACTCTGGCAGAAGCCCTGACAGAATTGAATGACGATCCCAATGCATTAAAAACCTTAAACTATCTGAGAAGTAACCGTTATGTAAATTTCACCAGCCCGAACGAGACGGGAACAGCTCTGAAAAATGCAATAGCTTTAGAAAGACGACTGGAATTGTCATTTGAAGGAGACCGCTTCTTTGAACTGAAAAGAAAGGGCCTGGACATTGTACGGGATGAAAGAGGCGATGAGGCAGACGGTGGTGGAGTCGCACCTTCTCTTCTGCATCTACCTGCTAACAGTCCTTATTTCTTATTGCCTATTCCACAAAGTGAAATGGATGCCAATAAGAATATGGAGCAGAATAAATATTAATATTTTCTTTAAAATAATCACATTATGAAAAAGTTATATATATTATTAATTTTTCTTTTAAGTATTGGCTTATGGGGGTGTGACGATCATGAAGCAGGCGTATATAAAGGAGGTGATTTCGTTACATTCTTGAATAAAACGGAGAACAAAGTAATCCGGGAAAATGAAGACGGAATTACTGAAATAAAAATAGGAGTCGCCAAAAAAAGTAATACAGATCGCACTTTCAGTGTAACTGTCGATGCTGCCAATACGACAGCAGTAGAAGGCCAGGATTATGATTTTGTCAACAAAAATGTTACCATTCCTGCCGGAGAATTTGTAGGAGCCATAAAGGTAAAAGGGTATTATGATAACCTGACTCCCGAAGGTGTAAAATTAACCCTCAAGTTGAATGCTGATGAAGCACTGATTCAAGCCGGCACGACAATTACCACAACCACTGTAAATTTAAGCAGATTCTTTGAAATTACCATGGAGTGGTTGCAAGGAAATTGGATGGCACAAGATACCAAAAACGGGGCCAATGACGGAGATCCTTACGACATGACCATAGAACAAATTAATGGAGATACGATTGCTATAGGCGGATTATTCGGAACACCTTCCGTAATTAAAGGTATTGTTAGTTTCGACGATTCACAAATTGAAATTCCTGTAGAGCAATATGTGTTTACTCATAATACTTTAGGCCCCGTTTATATCTTCAATGTTGTCGGAAGCAGTTTGAAAAATGAACCGATCATCTGTGATATAAATTATAAAGGAATTACTACCGGATCATATGGTCTTTTGAATGACGAAATGAGAGGCTGGTTCCCATATATAACTATAATGACTAAAGAAGAATAAGTTTTTCGGTAATAAATTCAGGAAAAACTAAAAGTTCAAAAATATTCCTTTATAAAATCGAATATTTGGTTTTAGTCCTTGAACGAATACAAATTAGAGTGAGGGGCCCAAAAGTATTTGGCCCCTCTCCTTTTCTAAAATCACTTTCAGTTGTATAAGCAGATCATCAAAATTACAGGTCAGTACATACGCCTCCAATTACCAAAAATCAATCTATTGACTCTTTTAACCGTCTCGCGACAAAAAAACGTAGATATTTATATTTCACTTTAAACATACCCCATTTAATGAACCATAAACTATTCTTTCTCCTGCTCGGCCTTCTTTTTCTGGGCTGTCAGGATGATAAACTCGGAAACGAGGATAAAAGCAAGGAACAACCCGGGTGGACCCGGGAAAGCCGGACAAACTTCCTTCCCGGTGTCATCCGGATAAAACTGCAATC
>NZ_DOED01000019.1:0-52639 GCF_003524185.1 Culturomica sp. | reverse complement strand
TTTTACCAATTTTTTATGGAAAATTTTCTTTTTATTTTTAAGTTATTGATTTACAATACACCCAAAAAACCACCTGAAAACAATCAGGCAAATAAATAACCGGCAAATTTAAATTTCAGACAATCTTTACGACAAGAATATTCTGAATACATAGAAAAATCGGTTTTTTAAACCATCATTCTTTGATTTACGTTCTTCAAATTTTTCCAAATTGTCCTGCTACTATAATAAACGGTCATTACTAATATCATAAAAAATAAAGCTTTACATCATGACAACTTCTCAGTTCTATTAGAAAGACCGCAGTCAAAAAAGATATCGTTATCGATAGATGTAACCGGTCACGTTACGATAAAGTAACACGACAGGAATATTTTCCGGAATTTCATAAACACCCATCGTTCACAAACACTAAAAAAACAGTATATTTGCGGAAATCAAAAACAACTGATAGCAATAAGTATGGCACAATCACCTTCTATCCCCAAAGGGACAAGAGACTATTCACCGGAAATAATGGTGAAACGGAATTACATATTCGACACGATTAAAAGTGTTTTCAAATTATACGGTTACATGCCTCTGGAAACTCCGGCAATGGAAAATTTATCTACATTGATGGGAAAATACGGAGACGAAGGAGACAAACTATTATTTAAGATATTAAATTCCGGAAATTTCATAGCGGATATTTCTGACGAAACATTACTAGACAGAAACATTCCCCAATTGACCCATAAAATTTCTGAAAAAGGTCTTCGCTACGATCTGACTGTTCCCTTTGCACGATTTGTTGTCCAGCATCAATCGGAAATTGCATTTCCTTTCAAAAGATATCAGATCCAGCCGGTATGGAGAGCCGACAGACCGCAGAAAGGACGTTACCGGGAATTTTATCAATGTGATGTCGATGTAGTAGGGAGCGATTCTTTATTAAATGAGGTCGAATTGGTCCAAATTGTAAACGAAGTATACAAGCGACTGAAAATCAATGTACGACTCTTAATCAACAATCGAAAAATTTTGGCAGGTATCGCCGATATAATCGGTTATCCCGACAAACTCACCGATATTACAGTAGCTATCGATAAAATGGATAAGATCGGGAGAGAAGCTGTCAATCAGGAATTGCGGGAAAGAGGTATCGATGAAGAAGGTATTGCTAAATTGCAACCGATACTGGATCTAAAAGGCAGTAACGAAGAAAAACTGGCACAGCTTCAGACCGTACTGAATGAAAGCGAAACGGGACTGAAAGGAATTGAAGAATTGAGTTTGGTATTCGATTATTTGAAAACATTGAATATTTCCATCGATATCAAATTAGACCTGACTTTAGCCAGAGGATTGAGTTATTATACAGGAGCCATTTTTGAGGTAAAAGCACTGGATGCTGAAATCGGAAGTATTACGGGAGGCGGACGCTACGATGATTTGACGGGCATATTCGGTTTAAAGAATGTTTCCGGCGTAGGAATCTCTTTCGGGGCAGACCGGATTTTCGACGTTATGAACCAACTCGATTTATTCCCGGCAGACACAAAAGCAACCACACAGATTCTCTTTGTCAACTTCGGAACAAAAGAAGAAAAATTCTGCTTATCCTTGCTCCAGTCCTTACGTCAGCAAGGTATAAATGCAGAATTATATCCGGATGCTGCAAAAATGAAAAAGCAGATGACGTATGCAGATAAAAAGGGAATACCTTTCGTAGCATTGGTCGGCGAAAACGAAATACAATCCGGTACAGTAGCTTTAAAAAATATGCAGACCGGCGAACAAGAAAATGTAAAAGTCGAAGAATTAGCACATAAAATATGTTGATCCATAAAAAAGAACACAGACCTTTAAAAAGTCACGGATACGATTCCCGCTGTCCGTGACCTTGAATATCTTTTCATTCCGCGTTTTATCAATTTTTAATTATCAATCATCTATTTTTCAATTACTATGATACATTATATATCTCCCGTTCCGCTAACGTTTGAGACGATAGAAAACATTTTAAACAAAGGATATAAATTAGCTTTATCCGAAGAAAGCAAACAATTAATCAATGATTGCAAAGCCTATCTGGATGAAAAAATTGCAAGATCGGAAAAACCGCTATACGGCATCACGACCGGATTCGGCTCACTTTGCAAAATCAGCATTTCTCCGGAAGATCTCAGTCAGTTACAGGCTAATCTGGTCATGTCCCATGCTTGCAGTGTCGGTGAACCCATTCACAAAGACATCATTCGTTTGATGTTATTATTAAAAGCCCATGCATTGTCTTTGGGTAAATCGGGAGTACAACTCGCCACCGTCGAGCGGATCATCGATATGTACAATCACGATGTACTTCCGGTTGTCCGCGAATTGGGATCTTTGGGGGCATCCGGCGATTTGGCTCCTTTGGCCAATTTATTTCTACCGCTTATCAACGAGGGGACTGTTTATTACAAAGGAAAAATTCAGGATGCCAAAGAAGTTAATGAAAAATTAGGATGGAGCCCGATTGCTTTAGGAGCAAAAGAAGGTCTGGCATTACTTAACGGGACCCAATTTATGAGTTCCCATGCAGTATATGCATTATTGAAAGCTTTCAAAATTGTAAAATATGCCGATATTATCGGAGCGATCTCACTGGATGCTTACGACGGACGTATCGACCCCTTCTTACCGCAAATCCATGAAGCACGTCCTCATCCGGGACAAATTGAAACGGCAAGGAACATCCGGGCATTATTAAAAGATTCTGAATTTCAACAGAAACCCAAAGTACGTGTGCAGGATCCCTACTCTTTCCGCTGTATGCCTCAAGTACACGGCGCCTGTAAAGATACGGTCATGTATGTCGCTTCCGTCGTTGAACGGGAGATAAACTCCGTAACCGACAATCCGACCATATTCGTCGAGGACGATATGATCGTTTCCGGCGGTAATTTCCACGGAGAACCCCTGGCACTGGTACTGGACTTTTTAAGCATTGCACTGGCCGAATTAGGAAGTATTTCAGAACGCCGTACTTACCGCCTGATTTCGGGCGACCGGGGACATTTACCGGAATTTCTGGTAGCTAATCCGGGATTAAATTCCGGATTTATGATCCCGCAATACGCTGCTGCTGCCATCGTCAGCAAAAATAAACAACTTTGTACTCCTTGCTCTGTCGATTCAATTCCTTCCTCCAACGAACAGGAAGACCACGTCAGTATGGGAGGAAACGCAGCGACCAAAACGGTAAAAGTATGTGAAAACGTAGAACGTATCCTGGCTATAGAATTACTGAATGCAGCACAGGCTATCGATTTGCAGCGTCCGGGCAAAACCTCACCCTACCTGGAAGAGTTTTTAAAAGAATTCCGGACCATTGTGCCTTTCAACCAGGAAGACCGGGTTATGTATAAAGATATCGATGCAGCAACCGCATTTTTACAAGAAGGAGAATTCCATACAAACTAAATATTAAACATACATTCAATAAAAACCGTCTGACGATCTTTTCAGACGGTTTTTTCATTTTATATTATACCCATAATCCTCCCTTACAAAAAAAGAATTGCAAATCACAAATCAAAAGTAATTGAACAAATCTGTAAGCCAGTCATGACAAAAATGCCGAAGAAGTCAACGGACTTATAAAAATAATTCCATAACTTTATGGAATTCGTGTCAATTATACATCTATGCAATAAGGAAACAAAAATACAGATCATGAAAACATTACTCACTCTGATTTTTTTATCAGCTTTTTTGGGAAGCTTCGCCCAGGACAAATGGGAAACCTTATGTAAAGAAAAACCGCAAACAGCATTACAAGAAGCCCGGAAATTATTTGAAAAAGCCCGGAAAACCGATAACAGCCCGGAAATGCTTCAGGCTCTTATCATACAAATCCGGTGTCAAACGGCCATTGACAGGGATTCTATGCCCGCACTGATTCAAAAAACAGAAAACATACTACAAAACAGCAACAATCCGGAGGAACAGAGTATCCTCCATTCCTTGTTAGCCGATCTTTACTTGAATTATTACAATTACAACCGTTATCAAATCAATCAACGTACTCCGCTAGCCGATTTTATTCCTGAACATATAAATGAATGGAGCCGGAATTTATTCTATGATCAGATCAGCCGGCATGCCCTGGATGCGCTTCAACCCCAAAGCTTATTGAAACAAACGCCGGCAACAGCTTATAAACCCATACTTCTCCTGGGAAAAGATTCCCGCTCACTACGTCCGACATTACTGGACTTTATCGGTTACAGAAGCATCGACCAACTAAAACAACTGGAAAATTCTTCGACAATTTCCCAAACGGCGGTAGACAGTCTGTTGGTAGCCCTACCGTTTTTTTTACAACAGCCCCTCCCCGGTTCACTTTCCGGCTATACACTCAACATATTGAAAATATATCAACGTCTGCTTCACGCCGGCATGTCTTCCTCCAATCCAGAAGCTTTACTATGTGCTGAACTAAGCCGATTACATTACATAAAAAACTTATCTTACGGAAATGACAGTCTCTATCTGGAACGATTACAGGAACTAGTTACTCAATACGACAACCAGCCTTTAATAGTCGAGGCTATTGCTCAAATTGCACAAACTAAATTAATTGACCGAAACAACACCGATACTGAAACAGTCTATCCGGAAATAATCGCTCTTTGTCAAAAGTACATCCGGAAATATCCGACTTACGCCCGTATTAATTTACTGAAACAAATTATCCAAACCATTAACCGTCCAGAATTGTCCGTTCAATACAACGACTATATTTACCCGGGCCAATCTTTAGTGTTACAAGCATCTTATTACCGGGCCAAAGAAATACAACTCGATATCTATCGTATAAAAGAAACGACAGAAGCCTATTACAAAACGGGAAACGATTCATCCTCGGTCAACAAACAACTCTTTTTCAGTAAAAAATACACATTACCTTCCCGGTATGTAAAAAGAGATACGACTTTTCGTATTCCCATTTCCCAAAGCGGACTTTATGAAATCGTACTGCGAAGCCCTAACAGTAAAAAAATAGTTAACACATTCATTTGTAATAGCTTATTCACAGTCTCACAAAAAGACAACCAAAAAATAACATTCATCGTCAGAGATCGCATGAGCGGAGCTCCGGTGTCCGACGCCCGCATCCGTATTTTCGCCCCTATTTCCGGAAAATACAGAAATTACAGGCAAATCACGGAAATCCGTACAAACAAACAGGGACAAGCCGTTTATAACAGCAGCAAATCACAGATTAACTACGAAGTCATCAATGACCGAAATCCGAATGGTCCTATATCTTCCGAATATTATTACACACCCCAACCCAATAAGGCCAGCTATTATACCGACATTTTTACCGATCGTCCCATATACCGGCCGGGGCAAACAGTCTCATTTTACGGTATTGCCTGGACCCGGACGCCGGACAGTACATATATCGAACCCAACCGGTCGTATGAAGTGACATTATCGGATCCCAACCGGCAAATCATCAACAAATGCACGGTAAAAACCAACGAATGGGGTTCTTTCAACGGCTCATTTACCATTCCACCCCAAACATTAAACGGAGAATTCCGCTTGAATATAGCAGGAAAAGGATATGCCTATATTACCGTGGCTGAATACAAACGTCCACAACTGGAACTCATTCTCCACCCGCAAAAAGATTCCTATGCCTTCGGAGAACAAATCCGACTAACCGGTAAAGTCAAAACCTATTCCGGAGTATCGTTACAGAATATTCCCATCAGTTATGAAATTACGTTACAATCATTCTATCCCCGGCCGAATGCCTCCGAAACCGTTATTACGGGAGAAACACAATCTGATCCGGAAGGTAATTTTTCATTCAGCTTTCAAGCTCAAAAACCGGTATCCTCGTACTATATGAACTCCTATTATTACAATATAAAACTAACAGCAACCGACACCAAAGGGGAAAGCCAGGAAATCATCCAACGTCTTCCGATTCAGGATGCTTTCTATAAATTGACTATACTCGGCAAGACTTACGTCAACAAACAAGACAAAAATCACTTCTATATCCAGGCTGTTAATGCTGCAAACGAAAAAATCTCCCGGACGATTTCATACAGCATAAGTAAATTACAGCCACTGACATCCTTAAAACAATCCTATAATCCGGACAGTGCCCGTATAGAGAAAACCTTATATCGAGGGGAATTAAACACCTTAACCGATTCTCTATACGTCGATTTTTCTTCGTGGCAATCAGGAGCCTATATACTTATTGCCCAAGAAAAGACACGTGAAAAAGACACCGTTACAACTAAAAAAATCTTCTATCTTTATTCTGCTCAGGACGCCAAACCTCCTTACCTGACCTACGAATGGCTGGTTAAAAACACATTCACCGCCCGTCCGGGGGAGGATATAGAAATTAACTTCGGTACTTCTGCCCGAAACGTATATTTATTGTATGAGTTATATACCGA
Organism: Culturomica sp.; assembly: GCF_003524185.1. Taxonomy (NCBI): domain Bacteria; kingdom Pseudomonadati; phylum Bacteroidota; class Bacteroidia; order Bacteroidales; family Odoribacteraceae; genus Culturomica; species Culturomica sp. The sequence continues at coordinate 46,181 of NZ_DOED01000019.1, read as the reverse complement.
TAAAGGTCTGATCACACAAAAGCAAACCGTACTTTCCGACACGATCCTGCGTTTAAAGATTCCGTATGAAAAAACTTACGGCAGTAACTTTTGTGTCAATTTATCTTTTGTAAAAGACGATCAATTTTTCAACAACAATGTCCGTATATACAAATCAATAGAAGATAAAAAATTAGACATACACACACAGGTTTTCAGGGATAAGCTGATCCCCGGGCAATCCGAAACCTGGGAATTTTCGATCCGGAATACACAAGGACAAGGAGAAATCGCTGAAATTGCAGCCGTTATGTATGACCTTTCACTGGAAAAATTCAAATTTCATGCCTGGGATTTCCAACCCGACTTTTATTTTCGTACCAATTGTCCGGCATGGGCTTACAAGTCAAATCATAACTCCGTTGCCTGGTTCAGCTTCCCCTATCGCCCGGACAAATATCCGGATTTTGTCTTCGACCGCCTGAATTACTACGGTTATGATTTCCATCCCCTCATAGTATACTCCGTAGAAAATATGCTTGCCGTAAAGCAAGAAGTTTATATTACGGAGTATGCCAGCGACATGGAAGCATCTCCCGCCCCAATCAGGGAAAATTCAGCAAACCTCAAAACCCGGCAAAAAAATGCCGGTCACGGACAACAGGAGGACGCCTCCTCTTCCGATGATTATACCCGGGAAAATTTTGCAGAAACGGCCTTTTTCTATCCTCACCTGGTCAGCACCGACAGCGGTACGGTAAAACTTCATTTCACCGTACCGGAAACCCTGACCCGCTGGAAATTCATCGCTCTTGCCCACACCAAAGACCTGGCCTACGGTAAGATTGAAAAAGAAATCACGACACAAAAAGAACTTTCTGTCATGCCCAATATTCCACGCTTCTTCCGAAACGGCGACCAGACTGTCCTAAAAGCGACCATTAATAATCTCAGTTCCGGAACCTTACAGGGAGAAGCGATTCTGGAACTGTTCAATCCAACCGACAATACCGTCGTGCTGCAACGCAAAACCGATTTCCGGACAGAAGCGGGGAAAAGCAGTACCGTCGATTTTGAATTCGCTATTCCACAAAACACCAGTATACTCGGTTGCCGGATAATTGCGCGTACACCTGATTTCAGTGACGGCGAACAACATCTCATACCGGTATTGCCGGACCGCATTCTGTTAACAGATGCACTAGCCTTTTATGCAACAGAAAAAGGCAAACACCGGTTTGAAATGCAACCGGCCTCCAAAACCAAGCAAGACTACCGTTTGACGTTAGAAGTTACGGCAAACCCACTTTGGTATGCAGTACAAGCCCTCCCCCGGTTACAGGAAGCGCAAAACGACAACATCACCGATCTGGCCGCTGCCTTTTATACCAACACAATCGGTCATTCCATTGTAAAATCGAATCCGGCAATTGCCACAGCCTTGAAAACCTGGAAGATGACAGCTTCTTCCAATACGTTATTATCTAAACTGGAACAAAACAGCGAATTGAAATCCATACTCCTTGAAGCAACGCCTTGGGTTTTGGATGCTCAAAACGAAACAGAGCGTATACAGTCTCTCTCTCAACTCTTTGACCTCAATCGCCTAAATGATTTACAGAACCGTTCACTTCAAAAAATGGCCGATCTACAAAACGAAGAAGGTGGCTGGAGTTGGTTTAAAGGAATGCCCGCAAGCCATTTTATGACTTACAATGTCCTGACCATTATGGCCAAAGCCAGCCTTTCGGGACAACGGGAAGCCGGTGAGAAAGAAAAGTTCATGCAAATAAAAGCATTGCGTTATATCGATCAGGAACTGATCAAGAATTTCACTGCACAAGACACAACATTAACCCATAACCGTCTGCTTTACCTCTACACCAGAAGTTTTTATACGGATATTCCTCTGGGAGATGCCCTTTCCATTCATAAATCACTTCTGAAACAATTAAACAGACAATGGCCGGATTTATCCGTTTATGAAAAAGCTTTAGCCGCCATCGTTTTGTCCCGATACGGTCAAAAAGAATACGCAGAACGAATTTTAAGCTCATTAAAAGAATACGCTACACTCCGGCCGGATCAAGGAATGTTTTGGGCCAATAACCGATCCGGCTATTATACCAATTCCGCCATACTCATTCATACCACGATTATGGAAGCTTTCCATGAAATACAGGGAAATACGCCCGATATCGACCTGATGAAACAATGGCTGCTTCGTCAAAAACAAACCCAGAACTGGGGCGACGTCCCCAGTACGGTCGACGCTATATACGCATTGTTATTAACCGGCAAACGACAGCTTGACGAACCGGAACACCTGACAATAGCCGTCGGCAAAAAAGAAGTGAGTATTCCGGAAAACGACAATGTTTTCGGATATATCAAACAAACCTATACAACCGGAGAAATAACTCCCGATATGTCCACTGTGACCCTGGATAAAATACAGGATTCACCGACCTGGGGAGCTTTGTACCTCCAATATTTCGAGCAACTGAAGCAAGTACGGAAAAAGAAAAATACAACACTCCAAATCGATAAAAAACTTTTCATTGAAAAAACAACTGCCAAAGGGAAAGAATTACTCCCCATCGATAAAGAATTACACCTGGGCGACAAGATAATTGTACGCCTGACCGTCACCCTCGACCGGGATATGGAATACCTGCATATAAAAGACCTGCGGGCAGCCTGTTTCGAACCGGTCGAACAAATTTCCGGTAATCAATGGAAATACGGTACCTGTTATTACGAGGAAATTAAAGACGGAATAACTAACTTTTTTATCCATTACCTGGCCAAAGGCAGCTATACTTTTGAATATGCCTTATGGGTCAATCAAGAGGGAACATACCAGGACGGCCTGGCAACCATCCAATGTCTGTATGCACCGGAGTTTGTCTCTCACAGCACTACGACAAATATAAAAGTGAATTAATTCTTCAATTTACCCTACAAAAATGTCCGCAAAACCTGCTGATTTTGCGGACATTTTATTTTTTTGAATACTTACTTATCTATAACCAGACGGAATCCCGAACCATGAATATTCTCGATCCTGACACTTTCGTCATCTTTAAAAAATTTACGTAATTTTGTAATATATACGTCCATACTCCGGGCCGTAAAATAATCATTAGCCCCCCAAATCTCATTCAACGCTTTTTCCCTGGTCAGAAGTCCATCCTGGTGTTTGTATAATAATTCTAATAAATGTGCTTCTTTGGGTGTCAATTTAATAACCTGATCCCCGTCCCAGGTAACCGTACGCAATTCCGTATTAAAATCATATCTTCCGATTTGAATAACTTTCAGTCTGTCCTCGCCACTGTCATGCTCACAACGGCTGAGAATTGCTTTTATCTTCAATATCAGCAACTCAGAATCAAAAGGTTTTATGATATAGTCGTCTGCTCCGATCTCATACCCTTGTTTCATATCTTCTTTCAGACTCTTGGCTGTGATATAAACGAAAGGAACGGATGAATCGATTTCCCGTATCTTCTTACCCAAAGTAAAACCGTCCATTTCCGGCATCATTACATCCAGAAGGCAAATGTCAAATCTTTCCTTACGAAACGCTTCCAATCCTTCGTTCCCATTTACACACAGCGTCACTTCATAGTCAGATAACTGAAGATAAGACTTCAACACAGAACCAAAACAAGGATCATCTTCTACCAATAATATCTTTTGTCCCATACAATATTTCCAATAAATTAGTTGGCTAATTTACTATTTAAAATTAAAAAAGCAATATATTACTCTATTCTAAAAATAATCTCGACTAAAGTTCCTTTATTCTTTTTCGAAGTAAGACGCATAGAGCCATTATGCAACTCTACAATCGATTTTGCATAACTCAACCCCAATCCGAAGCCTCTTACATTGTGCAAATTTCCACTCGGTACCCGGTAAAATCGCTTAAATACCTTCCGTTGAGCCTCTTTTGAAATACCGATACCATGGTCCTGTACTCCTATAATCCGCATATCTCCCTCTCTCCGCGTAAAAACCTCTATTTCCGGAGCTCCGGAAGAATATTTGACGGCATTATCCAAAAGATTGGATATGACATTCATCATATGTACCTGATCCACGTAAAGGATAAAATTTTCAACTTTTAACCGACAAGCCAAAGTACCTCCGGCAGTTTGTACCTGTAACATAAAATGCCCCACCGCTTCACGGATCAAATCATTCATATCCGTTTCCACACGATTCAAATGAATTTCCCGACGGTCTAATTTCGCCTGTTGCAATATACGTTCCACGTATTTATTCATCCGCTCGTTCTCGCTTTTAATAATCGAATTGAACTGCAATAACTGTTCCTTATCATTCAAAACTTTTTCTTTAGCAATAGCAGAAGTAGCTAAAGAAATAGTAGCAATAGGGGTCTTAAATTCATGGGTCATATTATTGATAAACTCGCTCTTCATCACAGAAAGTTTCTGTTGCCGCATGATAATGAGTATTGTCACTGCAAATACGATCAATAAACCGAAAACACAAAAACCGGATGCAAAGAACAACCATCCCATATTTTCAATGATAACCGGTTGCACCGATTTAAAACGTATGCCCAGATAATAATCTTTCTTAATGTAATCGTAAGGGAAAAGATCCACATAGTAAAAATTTTCAAGCTCCTTGTCCCTTACCTTATCCAACAAATCTTTTCTGGATAAGATTTCATATGTAAACGGTATACGTATGTTATATCCCCTAAAATAACTGGTAAGCAAACTTTGCAAATCTATACTCTCCAACCTCTTCTGGATTGAAACATTCTGCGGATCCTTTTCTTTGACCAACCGGATCATAAAATCCTTCAACTTCTCGTTTATCACCGAATACAGATTGGGTTCCCGGGTTGTGTCTACAGCCGAATAACCAATAGATTTAATCGTTTGAACAATAAACTCCTGGTTGCTTAACTTACGTACCCCCGAATGCGGTAACGGTATTTTCTGAGGAGCAATATAAGAACGCTCCTGATTCAAACGGTTGATATCCGTATGTAAAAAATCATACAAATAGGTTGAAGACCATCCCCCCATAACATTCCCCCCTGCCGAAGAAGCTATCAATTCATTGTAATTCTGAATTTCCCCCAATTGTTTCTGGACTTCCCGGAGATATTTCAGATAATTGATCTCTTCTACCCGGTTCACAACCCGGTTCAATACATCGTAAACCCGGGAAGAAAAACGAGTCTGCCGTTCCTGAAGAGCATACTTTATCCAAATCCACTGGACAATAACTACAGCAGAAAAAGCCGTAATCATAAACACCAACAACACCCGGATAATAATCTTTTTAATCATATCCTATTACGTATATTTCTTTGATACCGAAGTAAAGTCAAAAGGTAAAATTAATATTATTTTCAATGCAGACAAATTCACGCTCTCAACAACTGAAAAACATTTTCTAAAAAAAGAAAAAGGATGCCCACGAATGAGCATCCTTAAAAACAACTAAGTAATAAAAACGGGAAAACAAAACCACTTTCGTGGTTTATATCTATTGCAATCTTTCAGTCAACAACTGATAGATATTACTTTCTTTATTCTCGATACACATACTTTCAAACAATCTTTTTTGAACATCCGCACTATCTTTCAGCTCATCCCATATCAAAAACAAAGATAATTCCTGGCTCGGATTCATTTCAATCAACTTCTCTATATACTCAAACCGATACCGCTTGAATTTTTCCAAACGCCTCCGGTAACTTGCCAATATAAATTCACCACGACTATTAAGAACTTCCCTCCGTTGCAGATTATGAATCATTTTTTCCAATTCAGCCAAAGGCATATCATACCTTTCTTCCAAAAGCTGTTGTAAAAAAACATATTCTTCCGCCAAATCCGAGCCTGTTACTGAAATCCGACCGATATCAGCCAAACTGCCTTCAATCTGAATTTTCCGATGCGAATCGATTATAAAATCAATCGACCGTCCTTTATCCAAATTCAGCCAGACCCAAGCCGGTACACTCACCCCTTTGCTTTTCAAATCGATTTTCCCATCCACCACATCCTGCTCTGCAATTACAACAGTATCATTTGTCTGCGGCTCGATCATCGCCAATGTGATTTTTCCTTCCAACCCCTCAATCTCTCCCTTTATAACCGTTACATCAGAGTTACAAGCATATAATAATAAACCCGCTATTATCCAAAACACCTCCGACATTCTCATCACACCGTTGTTAAAAATGAACTTCTTCAGGAAAACCCACACAAATATATAAATTAATTAAAAAAAACAAAAGATTTTCCTAAAAAAGATCAATGAATCTGTTGTTTATTCAAAAAATGCAGGATAGCGCCGGAAGGCCGGGGGGCATTCGAACTTACGATTTTCCCTTCCGGATCAACCAGAATAAAACGCGGCACACTGATAATCATGTAATCCTGATTGAATTTCCCATTCTTATCTATAATAGCTTGCATGCCCCCGTATTTTTCTTTCTTTAATGCTCTCTCCCACTCCGACTTCCGATCCGTTCCGTCTATAGATACACACAAGAACTGAATATTCTTTCCTTCATATTCCTTTTCCAACAACTTTATATAAGGTAATTCTTTTTTACACGGCATACACCAACTTGCCCAGACACTGATGTACAGATACTTCCCCCTGAAATCTTTCAACCGGATCGTTTTTCCATTTCCTCCCTCCAAAGTAAAATCAGGCGCCGGCTCTCCCACCAATAATTTCTCCCAACGGCTCACGATATCCTCAATATATTGGATACGTTTGGAATCCTTACACTCGCGCCGGAAAACTTCCAGCAAATGCCCGGCTCCCTCTAATCCATTATTTTCCCACATATACCTGTATACCACCTCCGACAACAAAAAGTCACGGATATCCGGTTTGGTAAAATGAACAAAAATATAATCGGCAATACCACTTGTATAATTCTCTCCGGCATCGTATTGGTTACCCCCTTGAAAATATACATAATTCAACAAGAACTTACGATAATCACGGGTAACAAACAATTCGTCATGATCCAAAGAAAAAGTCGATAAAAAATCACTAAACATTTTTCCCGGATGATAAGATCCGACCTGATTCTGCTGCCGATAAAACGGATATACCAGGATACGCTCTCCTATGGAGTAACGAATTCTCAATTTTTCAATATCCGTAAAAACAGCATCAAAATTCTTAGCTTCAAGCAATGTGGTCTTCTCTTCAATCAAACGTTGCATTTGTTTGACAAAGTCTTCCTCTTCCAAGGCATAATAATCCTTATTGAAGAAAACAGCCATTTCCTGCTCCTTCATATAATTATTGATCCCCCCCAAGCTTCCGCTGAAATTCAAAGATCCGGAAATATTCAACATATTAACATATATCTCCAGGTCTTCACCGGGACTTAAATACAAATCGAGAGAATTCGGTAAGAAAGAGGCATAAACGCCTTTTTGCAACGGTATCGAACCTGCAAAAAAGCCATTCTCATCCAATGGAAAAGAATAAATCGTGTCATCAACCCATACAGAAACAATCGTATCTCCGTTTTCTACCCGGCCACTGACAATAACGGCATTCTTCCGGGCACAGGAAGACAACAATAAAAATATTATTATTGCACCCGCGATAATTTTCATTTAGTTTCCCCTGTTTTTATTATGAACAAATATAAACAAAGAGAAATGTAATCCGTGTTAAAAAAAACCTAATAAAAAATGGCGGCTTCGATAAAAGCCGCCATTTTATTATAATTAAAGTTCAATTACTTAACAATTGCCTGAAAGTCCGGATTCTGGAAGAATTTAGCAAATTCTATATCCGTTTCTGCCAGGTTCTTCATAGAAGAATCTTTTGCACAAGCATCTTTCAGGTTTGACATAACCATATTAGCATCATTCGTTCTGGCTCCGATAACAGCCTTCAGGTAAGAAGCCAATGCAGAATTGTCTTTGCCTTCGTTCAATTTCTTCAATGCTTCGTTGTTATTACCGTTCAGCAAATTAGCCAAAGCAGCATTTACACAGTTGCATTTTCCGAAATAATCAACAGCAGCTTTGTAATCCCCTTTCATGATAGCTACAATACCTTTGTTATAGTTTACTTCGTTACCTGCACCGGTTGCCGCACCAAACAAAACTTCTGCCTCTTTCACATTGCCGTTTTTCAATTCAACTGCACCCAAATTGTTTTTCACAATCTTATTATTTGCAGACAAACTGTTTGCTTTGTCGAAATCGGATTTAGCCTGAGCAATTTTACCCATTTCAAAAAGAATCATACCGGCATCGTTAAAACCTCTCCAATCATTCGGGAACTGTGACATTACAGTTTCATAAACAGCCAATTTATCAGCATCGTTATCGAATAAAGTAGCGGCATATAACAATTCTTCAACATCCAATTCTGAAGGATTGGATTTAGCCAGGTCTTTGATCTGTTCGTCAGATTTTCCTACACGCTCTGCATTTACAACAAATTTAGAACGTCTCAATTTCGGAAGAATCTGATCTGCAATTGCAGAGTAAGCAGAAGCGATATTTTTAATTTCTCTTTCTCTCACTTCCGGATCAGAATGCATGGCCAATACACGAAGAATCAACTCTTTGTCACGGATGCTGGAAGCTTCCATAGCCTTTTTGAATCCTTCCCAGTCTTCTGCTACCACATATTTCTTGAAGAAATCCAAATTCTTATATTCATCCATTTTGTTTTTCTTCATATTCTTTTTCAGGAAATTGTCTGAAGCACCCTCACGTTTGTTTGCTAATTTATCATTCCAGTCATAGGATCCGTCCGGAGAAGCATAAGACTGAATTTCAACGTTTTTCAGATTTACATTTTCATCCGCTTTAGCCTCCTTCAGGAATTTCTCCATAGCCAGAATTTCTTCGGATTTCACCTGATTGTTACGAATCTGGGAAGAGTTGATCAGATAATAAATAGCAGCTTCATTCTGTTCCGGAGTAATTCTTTGGAAATTATCCTTACCCAAAACAATAGCCGGATCATTATTTACCAAAGTTGCTGTAGCTACGATACCGTCAGCAATCTTAATCGGATCGAAATCAACCGACTTGGCACCTTTAGAAGCCTGTACCTTCACTACAAGATCTGAAATTCTCATAGCGTCTTCATAAGGCATCTGACCGGTGTAAGAAATTGTTTTACCAGCTTCATAAGGCACAACAACGTTATTTCCCTGAACATTTTCTCCCTGCAAAGTCTGTGAGGCAAAAGCTTTTTCACCACCTTGGTATTTCAATACGGGAGTCGCTACTGCCGTAACATTCTTGTTAAAGAATTTAGCAGGAATAGTCACGTCGATTTTTACATCAACCATATTCCCTTTCTCTTCCAATACTTCAGGTGTTACTTTATAACCTAATTCTCCAGCCCTTTTTTTCATTTTATTCAAAGGAGAACAAGAAATAACGACAACCCCTGCCAACATTAAAGTTGCAACTGATCTAAATGTCCTTTTCATAATTGTTCAAAATTTTATACTTAAAAAATCTAATTGGTCCTTGTTTTTCAGAGCAAATGTATAAAAAAATATCAAAATAACCACTCCTTATAAAAAATATTGCAGAATTAACCAATATTCAGTTTATGCTTAATCAATCTTTCTGCAAAAGCGATGGCATTATCCACTCCATCAGGGTCGGAACCACCGGCAGTAGCGAAAAACGGCTGACCGCCGCCGCCGCCTTTTATTTCCTGAGCAGCCTCCCGGACAATCTGGCCGGCATGTAAACCATATTCTTTAACCAAAGCATCGCTGATCATGACCGTCAAGTGAGGTTTACCTCCGTAAACACCTCCCAGTACCAGAACGACTTTGTCATATTCTCCTTTCAACTGGAAGGCCAGATCTTTTACCTTAGCCTGCGGAAGTTCCGTCGTTTCGAATATCAGATTGATATCCCGGATAACGATCCGCTCATTCTTCAACCGCTCTTTTACCAACTTCAGGCTTTCGGCTTCAAATCGTTCGATATCTTTCTTCAAACCTTCATTTTCCTCCAAAAGTGCCGTGACATTTTCCATCACCCCTTTATTGGATTTAAACAACTTCTCGACATCCTTCATTAAGTCGAAATAATTGACGATATATTCCTCGGCCTTATCTGCCGTTATCGCTTCAATACGTCTTACGCCGGCAGAAACGGAACTCTCACTGAGTATCCGGAAAAAACCGATTTGCCCCGTCGCAGGCACATGCGTACCTCCACATAATTCTATCGAATCTCCGAATTTGATAACCCTTACCAAATCTCCGTACTTTTCTCCGAAAATGGCAATAGCTCCCATTCTCTGCGCTTCACTCATAGCAACAGCCCGACGTTCCTCCAAAGGCAAATTCTGACGAATCAAACGATTCACGATCGCAGCAACTTCCCGCAACTCTTCATCGGTGACTTTCTGAAAATGAGAAAAGTCGAATCGTAAATGCTCATCACTGACATACGATCCCTTCTGTTCAACATGCTTACCCAATACCTGCCGCAACGCATAATCCAAAAGGTGGGTTGCCGTATGATTATTGGCAATCAATACCCGCCGGTGTAAATCAACCTTGGCAAAAAATACCTGAGTCAGATCCATAGGCAGTTGCTCCACGATATGTATCGTCAAACCATTTTCTTTCCGGGTATCAATGACCCGGATTTTTTCCTCCTCCCCAGTCAACCAGCCACTATCACCGACCTGTCCTCCGGCTTCTCCATAAAACGGAGTCAGATTAAAAACAAGATGATACTGTGTTTTTCCTTTGGTCACCACCCGGCGATAACGGGCTATACGTACTTCAATTTCCGTATTGTCATATCCGACAAACTCCTGCTCATCGTCATTGAGCAACTCCACCCAATCATCCGTGTCTACAGCAGAAGCCGAACGGGAACGTTCTTTCTGTGCCTCTAATTCTGCCTTAAACTCCCGACGGTTTACAACCAGACCCTGTTCCCGCAAAATCAATTCGGTAAGATCCAAAGGAAAACCATAGGTATCATATAATTCGAAAGCTACATTTCCCGGTACTGTCACAAAATCTTCCTCTTTCGTCTTGGCTATAATACGATCCAGCAGCTTAATGCCCTTATCCAACGTTCTTAAAAAAGCATTTTCTTCCTCCCGAATAACCTTCTCGATCAACTGTTGCTGAGAAACCAATTCAGGATAATGCTGTCCCATCACTTCAATCAGAACCGGAACAAACCGATACATAAAAGCATCTCTCTGATTCAGATAAGTATAAGCATACCGGACAGCACGCCTCAATATACGGCGAATCACATACCCCGCTTTCACATTGGACGGTAATTGACCGTCTGTTATCGAGAAAGCAATGGTCCGCAAATGATCCGCGATCACACGCATTGCGATGTCGGACTCCTCCGACGCTCCGTATTTTATCCCGCTGAACTCTGCAATTTTACCTATTATCGGAGTAAAAACATCCGTATCGTAATTGGATGTCTTCCCTTGTACAGCCATACATAAACGCTCGAATCCCATACCGGTATCCACATTGGTATGCGGTAAATTTTCCAGACTTCCGTCCGCTTTACGATTGAACTGCATAAACACCAGATTCCAGATCTCTATCACCAATGGATTATCCTTATTAACCAGTTCCCGTCCCGGTTTTATCTTCCGTTCCGCATCCGAACGTAAATCGATATGCAATTCGGAACACGGACCGCACGGTCCCATATCTCCCATTTCCCAGAAATTATCCTTCTTGTTTCCAAATAATATCCGGTCCTCCGGTAAATAATTCAACCAATATTCCCGGGCTTCCATATCCGGCTCCAGATTGTCTTCCTTATCACCTCCAAAAACAGTTGCATACAACCTGTCTTTATCCAACTTCATTACATCCGTCAGAAACTCCCATGCATAGGCAATAGCCTCCTTTTTGAAATAATCTCCAAACGACCAGTTACCTAACATCTCAAACATGGTATGATGATACGTATCATGTCCTACTTCCTCCAAATCGTTATGCTTTCCGGAGACCCTCAAACACTTTTGCGAATCCGCAACACGTTTATATTTCATACTCACATTACCTAAAATAATGTCTTTAAACTGATTCATCCCGGCATTTGTAAACATCAATGTGGGATCATCTTTGATCACCATCGGTGCCGATGGCACTATCGTATGTGATTTACTCTCAAAAAAATCGAGAAATTTCTGCCTGATTTCTGCCGACTTCATATTTATATGTTATTGTGTTTATATACTTTAAAAATAGTTTACAGCTTACAAGAGACAGCTGTATCAAGGTTGCAAAATTAGATTATTTCTTTAACTTTGCATCGGAAAACTTTAATTTTATATATACAAATGCGAAAAACAGGATATCGCTTTAACCCCGAGACACTGTCATACGATAAAATAGAAACCACTTTGCGAAAGCAATTCTGGATTCTTACCAAAAAGTTATTCTCCACCGTGTCTCTGGCTATCGTCATTTTCTTCATTGTTTCTGCATTTGTGGATTCCCCGAAAGAAAAAGCTTTAAAACGTGAAAATGAGGAAATCCTGGCTCAATATCATCTGTTAAGCAATGAAGTTGAGAAACTGGACGGAATACTGAAAAATCTGGAAGAAAGAGACGACAATATTTACCGGGTTATCTTCGAAACCGAACCGATAGACGCCTCAATACGAAGAGCCGGATCGGGGGGTGTTAACAAATACGAGCATTTAAAACATCTGGATAATGCCGAATTAATTATCAGTACCACCAAAAAACTGGATGAACTTTCCAAAGCCCTCTACATACAAAGTAAATCTTACGATGATGTCGAAGAGCTGGCAAAAAATAAAATTGAAATGATAGCTTCAATCCCGGCCATTATTCCAATATCGATGAAAGATCCCCGGGTACGTATATCTTCTGCGTTCGGGAATCGCGTACATCCATTCTATAAAACGATAAAATTTCATGCCGGAATGGACTTTGCCGGAGCAGTCGGGACACCCATCCATGCTACAGGAAACGGAAAAGTAATTTCTGCTGAAATCCGCCAGGGATATGGAAAATGTATCGTTATCGACCACGGTTTCAGTTATACGACACTGTACGGCCATCTGAACGGATACAATGTAAAAGTCGGACAAAAAGTAAAACGCGGAGATATCATTGCCTTTATCGGAAACACCGGAGGTCTTTCTACCGGTCCCCATTTACATTACGAAGTGAGAAAAAACAACGTACCGATGGACCCGATCAATTATTACTTTAATGATCTTACCCCGGACGAATACGATGAATTGGTAAATATCGCCAACAACACAGGTCAAAGTATGGATTAAAGGAGAAAAAGGTATTCCGGAGATTTCAGCCCCGAATACCTCAATTTTTCTTCGATTTTTGATAGAAAATCATGGAACCGGAAAAACAATCTTTAAAAGTATATTATTCAATCGGAGAAGTAGCCGATATGTTTCAGGTCAACACATCCCTTATCCGTTTTTGGGAAAAGGAATTCGATATCATCAAACCCCACAAAAACAAAAAAGGGAACCGCCAGTTTACAAAAGCCGACATTGACAATTTTCACCTGATCTACCATTTGGTAAAGGAAAAAGGTATGACCCTAAAAGGGGCCCAAATGAAATTAAGCGAACAGAAAGCTGAAACGGAAGCCAATTTTGAAGTTGTCAAACGTCTCCAAGCCATCAAAGAGGAATTGATCCTTATCAAAGAGCAACTGCCTTAATCTAGTTCTGATTTTTTTTACAAATCAATATACATCGGCCCGGTACTCATGTCTTACGGACAAAATACCGGGCCGTAATGAAATTATATAAAATCCGAATAAATACCTCATATTTCTAACCCTTGCGAATTAAAAATACACGAAATGACCTATGTAAAAGACATCACCGCTCTAATTGAAGCATTTGCACCGCTTAGTTTGCAGGAAGATTACGACAATGCCGGATTAATCTGTGGAGACCCCGGCAATGAGGTATCTTCTGCATTGCTTTGTACCGATATAACCGAGGCCGTTATCGATGAAGCCATCGCCGGACATCATAATCTGATCATTTCCCACCATCCGCTCACCCTGCAAGGCGTGAAAAATCTTGTCCCCGACAATTATATCAAACGATGTTTGTTAAAAGCAATCCGCAACGACCTGAACCTGTATGCAGCACACACGAATATGGACGCAGTCATCAAGGGGGTCAGCGGGAAAATGGCGGAAAAACTGGGATTAACCGACCAAACCGTATTACAGACAAACGGACGCCTATTCAGCCTGACCTTCTTTACCCCGGAAAAAGAAGCCGAAAAGGTAAGAACGGCAGTTCTGGAAGCCGGCGGCGGACACATCGGCAAGTATAGCCATTGCTCTTTTAACAACAGAGGACTGGGAACATTTTTACCCCAGGAAGGTACACACCCTTATTGCGGTGAAAAAGGACACCTGCACACAGAAGCTGAAATCCGGACAGAGATCACCGTCCCGGAATACCTGCTCCCTTCTTGCATACAAGCTCTAAAATCAGTTCATCCTTATGAAGAACCGGTTTGGAATACCGTTTGCATCGATAATGTAAATCCCTCTACCGGTTTCGGTATTGTCGGCTATCTTCCGGAAGAAACAGAAACCCGTGTTTTCCTGCAACAGTTGAAACAACTTTTCGGATGTGGAACGATCCGCCATACCGGAATCTGTTGTCCTACTGTCAAAAAAATTGCCGTCTGCGGAGGTTCAGGAGCCTTCCTGATACGCCATGCCATTCAAAGTAAAGCTGACATTTACATCACCAGCGACATCAAATACCACGACTTTTTTCAAGCCGAAAACCGGATTATTTTAGCCGATATCGGGCATTATGAAAGTGAACAGTATACAAAAGAGATTTTTTATGAGCTACTTACAAAAAAAATACCTAAATTTGCGGTTCAGTTTTCTAAGGTGAATACAAATCCGATAAATTATTTATAATATATGGCAAGCAATAACAATGAAAAACTACAGGAACTGACAATAGAAGAAAAACTGCAGCACCTGTACGAACTACAACGCATCGATACCGAAGTCGATAAAATCAGAACTTTAAGGGGAGAACTTCCATTGGAAGTACAGGACCTGGAAGACGAACTGGCCGGTTTGGAAACTCGTCTGGAAAACCTGAGAACGGAAATCGGAGAAGCAGATAAAAGTGTCGCACAGAAAAAAATCGAGATTTCTAAATCCGAAGAACTGATAAAAAAATATAGTGAGCAGTTGGATAACGTGCGGAACAACCGGGAATACGATGCTTTAAGTAAAGAAGTCGAATTCCAGAAGCTGGAAATCGAATTACAGCAGAAACGCATCCGCGAAGCTCAAAAAGCAAAATCTGAAAAAGAAGAAGCCCTTGAAATAGCTTCCCGCCAATATGAAGAGAAAAAAGCCGATTTAGAAGCCAAAAAGGCCGAATTGGAGGATATTATTGCTGAAACTCATAAAGACGAAGAAGAATTAATCAAAAAATCAGAACAATTATCCCATAATATTGAAGAACGTCTGCTTACAGCATACAAACGCATTCGTTCCAATGCCCGTAACGGGCTGGCTGTCGTCACGGTCGACCGTGATGCCTGTGGTGGTTGTTTCAATAATATACCGCCGCAACGGCAATTGGATATCCGTTCCCGCAAGAAAATTATCGTCTGTGAATATTGCGGTCGTATCCTTATCGACAAATACATCTGCGACTATGACGGAAGCCAGCAGAAAGCAGACCTCGAAACAGCCATGGAGGCCCAAAAGAAAAAAGGAAGAAGAACTAAAAAATCAGAAGAATAAAATAAAGGCTGCGTGAAAAGCAGCCTTTTTTGAATTCAGAAATTTAAAGACAGACTGATTTAGAGGATATCTCCGTACTTTTAAATTTCCGAATTTCCGAATCTTTATACTAAAACTATGATTGCTACGAATTACAATCCGAAAGAAAGTGAAGAGAAATGGTATCAGTATTGGATGGAAAACAAATTTTTCCATTCGGAAGTAGATAAAAGCAGAACACCTTACTGCATAGTCATTCCCCCTCCTAACGTCACCGGAGTACTTCATATGGGGCATATGCTCAATAATACGATTCAGGACGCATTGATCCGCCGTGCCCGCCTGCAAGGAAAAAATGCCTGCTGGGTGCCGGGAACCGACCACGCCTCTATTGCAACGGAAGCCAAAGTCGTAACAAAACTACAAAGTGAAGGTATCCGGAAAACAGACTTAACCCGTGAAGAATTCCTGAAACACGCCTGGGCATGGACAGAGAAACACGGGGGCATCATCCTGAAACAATTACGTAAATTAGGTGCTTCCTGCGATTGGGAACGTACTGCGTTCACAATGGATGAATTACGCAGTGAAAGCGTTATCAAAGTTTTTGTAGACCTTTTTAACAAAAATCTCATTTACCGGGGAGTACGCATGGTAAATTGGGATCCGAAAGCCCTCACAGCTTTATCGGACGAAGAAGTCATATACAAAGAAGAACACGGTAAACTGTATTACCTGCGTTATAAAATCGAAGGGGAAAACGGTTATGCCGTTGTCGCTACGACACGCCCGGAAACCATCATGGGAGATACCGCCATGTGTATCAACCCCAATGACCCGAAAAACCGGCATCTGAAAGGTAAAAAGGTGATCGTTCCTTTGGTAAACCGGGTCATTCCTGTTATTGAAGACGAATATGTAGACATCGAATTCGGTACCGGCTGCCTGAAAGTGACACCGGCCCATGATGTCAATGATTATATGCTGGGTGAAAAATACAATCTCCCGGCTATCGACATCTTCAATGATAACGGTACAATCAGTGAAGCCGCCGGACTATACGTCGGCATGGACCGTTTCGATGTCCGGAAACAAATCGAAAAGGATTTGCAAACCGCCGGATTACTTGAAAAAACAGAAGCCTATACCAATAAGGTAGGTTATTCGGAACGCACCAACGTGCCTATTGAACCTAAGTTGTCTATGCAGTGGTTTCTGAAAATGGAACATCTGGCACAAATCGCATTGGAACCGGTTATGAACGACGACATCCGTTTTTACCCGGCCAAATTCAAAAACACATACCGCCATTGGATGGAAAACATCAAAGACTGGTGTATCAGCCGTCAACTGTGGTGGGGGCACCGGATTCCGGCCTGGTATTTACCGGAAGGCGGATATGTCGTAGCTGCGACAGAAGATGAAGCGCTGGAACTAGCCCGAGTAAAAAGCGGCAAAGCCGACCTGTCGCTGTCAGACCTGCGACAGGACGAAGATTGCCTGGATACCTGGTTCTCCTCCTGGCTGTGGCCGATTTCCCTGTTCGACGGAATCAATCATCCGGATAATGAAGAACTCAACTATTATTACCCGACAAGCGATCTGGTAACCGCACCGGATATTATTTTCTTCTGGGTGGCACGTATGATCATGGCCGGTTACGAATACAAAGGCACTATGCCTTTCAAAAACGTATATTTCACAGGTATCGTACGCGATAAACTAGGACGTAAAATGTCTAAATCGCTGGGGAATTCTCCCGACCCACTGGACCTGATCGATAAATACGGTGCTGACGGTGTCCGGGTGGGCATGTTACTGTGCGCCCCCGCCGGAGGCGATCTGCTGTTTGATGAAAGTCTGCCGGAACAAGGACGTAACTTCACCACGAAAATGTGGAATGCTTTCAAATTGGTAAAAACATGGGAAATCGCTGACATCGCCCAACCGCAACATTCGGCTCTGGCATTGACCTGGTTTGAAAATGTCATCAATAAAGCTAAAGAAACCCTGAACACCCAATTCGAACAATACCGCATTTCGGAAGCATTGATGACCGTATACACTACTTTCCGGGACGAATTTTCTTCCTGGTTGCTGGAAATCATCAAACCGGCTTACGGACAGCCTATCGACCGGAAAACATACGAAAAGACCCTTGATCTGTTCGCAGAGCTTTTACAATTGCTTCATCCGTTTATGCCGTTCATTACGGAAGAAATCTGGCAAAACCTGAAAGAACGTAAAACAGGTGAAAGTATTATGGTATCCGTTATCAACAATGACACTCCTTACGATGAGAATCTGCTGAAAGAATTTGAATTCGTAAAAGAAATAATTGTCGGTATACGGAATATCCGGAAACAAAACAACATCGCTTTCAAAGACAGCCTGGAACTGAAAGTAAAGAAAAATGACCGTTATCCGGCAGCTTTTGCCAGCATTGTCGAAAAAATGGGTAATATCTCTGCAACCGAAACGGTAACCGAAGCAGTTAAAGGTGCGTGGAGCTTTATCGTTGATACGGTAGAATACTTTATCCCGGGCACCGGCAACGTCGATACCGCAGAAGTTAAAGCCAAACTGGAAGAAGAACTGAAATACACCCGGGGATTCCTAAAGTCTGTAATGGCAAAACTCAGTAACGAACGCTTCGTCAGTGGTGCTCCCGAACAGGTTGTCGCTAATGAACGTAAGAAACAAGCCGACGCTGAAGCTAAAATAGCTGCCATTGAAGCCCAGTTGGCTGAACTGAAATAAAAAAGTCATATATTTAAATAAATGCCGGATTCATTGAATTCCGGCATTTTTATTTCCCAATAATCCTTGCTCCAGATAGACAAAATCACTACTTTGTAAACCCGTAAAACAACCCTTTAATACCATGAAAACAGGACTTATATTTCCGTTGCTTTATGTGTTTTGCCTGACAGCTTGCCGTTCCGGGAATTCAAACTCTGCCACGCAAACGACAGCAGACTCATTACCGGTCGTTCAGAAAAACGTCATTCCGCTTAAATATTACGGACATCTCTATTGCCCGGTAATAATCAATGATTCTGTCAGAGGAAATTTTATATTCGACACCGGAGCCGATAATTTATACGTAGACAGCCTGTTTTTGGCCCGGTCTCCTCTCCCGCAGCAACAAACCGACATGGCTATGTTACCGGGAGTCGGTTCTTCCTTTCAAAAAGTAAAACTGATCCGGGATAAATACAACTGTCAATACGGTCCGCTGACACTGACACCTCCATATACCGTCACCATAAACCTGAAACCGATCCTGGGAAAATATGCGGACGGGATTATCGGAATGAACTTTCTGAAAGACTCGGTCTTTTCCATCGATTACATAAAAGAAAAAATCCATTTACTGAATCCGAAAGAATTTTCGGCTGAAGGATATGAAAAGCTTCCCATATCCATCCGCAAAAACCGGATATATATACAAGCTGCAATACAGGTAACGCCTGAGAAAAAAATCAAAGGAAAATTCCTGCTGGACTTAGGCAACGGCGGAAGTATCGATCTGACAAGCCACTGTGCCCGGGAAAACAAACTGGCACAAATCCTGCCTGAAAAAATAAAAACATATACCAACTGGGGAGGAATCGGAGGAGCTTCCTCTTCATACACCTTCCGGGCAGACACCTTCTATATCGGTAATCAAAAAATAATCAAACCCATTGCATATTATTCCAACGATACGCGGGGCGCATTATCCTCCAAAAACTACATCGGGCTCATCGGCAACAATATTTTAAATCGTTTTGACCTCATTGTAAACATTCCGGACAGTAGCCTTTACCTACGTCCCAATAAAAATTTTACCCTTCCATACAACCAAACCAGCACAGGCTTCAGCTATGTAGACCGGACAGATATTTGCAACGGATGGATCGTCAGAGCTCTTTATGAAGGATTACCCCCAGAAAAAGCCGGGTTGCAAATTAACGATATCATCATAAAAATCAACAATAAGCCGACCAAAGACCTCTCCATCGACGAGCAGGAAAAACTTTTTAAAAACCTGGGCAGTCCTTATACCCTCACCGTAGAACGCGGCAAGCAGTTCCTTGAACTCACTCTCGAAAAAGTAAATCCTAATCGTTAATAACAGACTTCGATGCTATATTTAAAAATGCCCGTCGTATTAACCGACAGGCATTTTTAAATATAAGCCATATCAAAACCGATCCCGATACGAAATCATTTCAAGGCACGTTCAATAACTTCAATCAGCTTTTGAAAAGACTCCTCACTATAACCTTGCTCAGCCAGAATAATTTTCCCATCCCGGTCAATCAGAAAATTACGGGGAATTGTAGCCGTAGCAAATAAAGAATAAATTTTCCGATCCGTATCCATACCCATCGGAAACCGATATCCGGTTTGCTTGCGGAAAGCCTCTATCTTGTCATAAGAATCCTGACGGGAAATCGGCAGAAAAACAAAATCTTTTCCCCTAAAACGATCGATAATATCTTTCTGTACCCTGGCCAGTTCCTGACGGCAAGGAGGACACCAGGTTGCCCAAAAGTTCAGCAACACCACCTTCCCCTTCAAATCCTTACTATCGATCACCGAACCGTCAAACATTTTCACCTTGAATTCGGGCATCTTCTGCCCCACCTTTACCAACGTCTCTCCGGCCTGCGCCTGTACATACGAATAAGCAGAAAGCAATAAAAATACAAATAACAATTTCTTCATATCCCATAATTATTAAAAATGACCAACTCCACAACGATTAATTCATGCCAAAAATAAAAATATTATGGAATTATTTTACCAATTTTGCATGAAAAGGAAACGGCGAAGAATTTTAAAATTTGTATAGTATTTATTTATAAGCCGGTATCCTTATATTTGATCTAAAAATCGAAAAAGTGAAAACAAGCGGTAAAAACAACACGATGAAATACGGGCTGAACGATAAACCCGGAGCATTTCCAATGCTAATGTACGGACTGCAATGGTGGATCGTTTCGATTCCCTGTGTCGTTATTATGGGAATTATCGTCGCACAACTTCACTTTTCGGAAGCTGACGGACAGATTTTTTACATGCAGAAACTATTCGGAGTCATGGGAATTGCAATGACAGCCCAGGTACTGTGGGGCCACCGCCTACCGGTAATCATCGGACCGGCCTCCGTTCTCCTGATAGGTATTCTGGCAGCCATTTCCGTAGGTACAAATGCCATTTACACATCCATTTTGATTTGTGGAGCGATCATTGCTCTACTGGCATTCGGAGGATGGTTATCGAAATTACAGGCCCTTTTTACCCCGCGTATCATTATTGTCATTCTATGCCTGATAGCTTTTACTCTCGCTCCGGTGATACTGCAACTTTTGTTCGGAAAATCCGGACACGCCCTGTTCCACCTCTTTTTTGCTTTGATATTGGCATTCGGCATGATTATCGCCAACAAAATATTAAAAGGAATCTGGAAATCCACCGTCGTATTATTCGGAATCATTGCAGGTACGCTGATATATTACAGTATAGAAGACTTACCCCTTTTCCCGGCACCGGCAAACTTAACGGAAGAAAATTTTTCTATATGGCTCGGATCGCTGGATTTTAATGCCGGTGCTATACTTTCTTTTTTCTTCTGCTTCATCGCACTTACCGTAAACGAACTGGGTTCGATTCAAGCCGTAGGACAAATGCTGGAAGCCGACGGGATGAAAAAACGTACCGACAGAGGGGTTGCTCTGACAGGATTGTCCAATATGCTATCGGGCGCCTTGGGAATCATCGGTCCGGTCGACTATTCCATGAGTCCCGGTATTATTGCTGCCACCGGCTGCGCTTCCCGGTATACCCTGATACCTGCAGGCCTGGGGTTACTCGCCTGCGCATTCTTCCCGGGATTTATTCAGATACTCAATTGTATTCCGCCTACCGTCATGGGAATCATCCTACTGTACCTTATGTCGTCTCAATTATCGGCAGGTATGCAAATGTTGAACCGTAACAATGCCGTATCGGATTTCAATAGCGGTATCATTATCGGATTTCCCCTTATGGTAGCTTTGTTATTGTCATTCGCACCACACCAGGCAATTGAACAAATCCCGGCCTTTATACGCCCCATTGTCGGAAACGGATTCGTCATGGGAGTAATTTTCGTCCTGCTACTGGAACATTTGGTCTTTCCACATAAAAAAAACAAAATACAAGCCTAACTTATAACAATTTCCAAAGGCATTGCTCCAGATCGACACAACCGTTTTTCTTAAAAACGATTCCTTCTGCCTCCAGTAGCTGACGTTGTTCCGGCCAATGCGGGACAATCCTTCCCTGACTGTTTACGACCCGGTGACAAGGCAAATAAAGCGCCGTCGGCGCTAAAGCCATCGCCTGTCCTACCATTCGGGCATGTTGCGGAAAACCGGCCAAACGAGCCAGCAAGCCATAAGTACAAACACGCCCATAAGGAATCCGGGCAACAATATCATATACTTCTGCATTCAATTTCTCCCGGCTGACACGCATCTCTAAATTTTTTATTTTTTCAAAATTAAAAATAAAATTCAAACAAACGATGAGTATATTTGTCCCGAAGCAAACAAAGAAAGCAAATAAGTAAAATCAATCGTAAACCAGAAACATTATTCCCAATTTAAAATTTACAATCTAAAATTCAAAATCTTTCCTATGGAATCTACCTACTTCTATGAAGGTCCGATCGGACAATATTGTCTTTGTGAAACAGATGGAAAATTAACCAGACTATGGTTGGGTAACCGTATTTCAATGGCAACTCCCGGTAAGAACATCGAAGAAACCCCTCTCTTACGGGAAGCCCATAAACAATTAAACGCCTATTTCAACCGGGAACTTCAAACGTTCGACCTGCCTCTTTTTCCCCAGGGAACCGACTTTCAATTAAAAGTATGGAATCTGCTTCGGGATATTCCCTACGGCACAACCATCACCTATGGCGAGTTGGCCCGTCGCACAGGAGATCCGAAAGCCTGTAGAGCCGTAGGATCGGCTAACGGGCACAACCCTTTACCGATTTTTATTCCCTGCCACCGGATTATGGGAGCCGGAGGTAAACTTACAGGCTACACCGGAGGTCTGGATATAAAAATCAAATTATTGCAAATCGAAAGAATATATTTAGGATAAACCCGGTATTCCCGATGATTCAAATTACAATCTGTCGTCCCGGTAAAACCAGTATCCTTCGCCGAAAATGTAACAATAATGCAACAAACTTTCAGGAAATAACAGCAAACAGTAATGTATCTTCGTAAAACAAAATACGACCGGATGATTCGGTCATGTCGCAAAAACCATCCGGGTCGTATCGTAATTATCTCCAAGTCACTTGAGTTCCTGCAAAGCCTTTAACGCAACTTCATCGTCCGGGGTAACCTGAAGTACCTTTCCAAAATATTCCTTCGCAGCCGGCAGGTCTTCGTGAATATAATTATAATAAGCCAGATACTTATAACTTTCAACCAACTCTCCGGCATAACGTTGAGGATTACTTTGAGTTATCTCTATAATCTTTTCGTAATAAGGTTTAGCTAAACCTTGTGTAGATTCAGGATCCAATTGTGAATTGGTTCTGGCCCGCCAGAAATAACCGACATAGCTGGAAGGAACAGCCTCTGTCAACAAGGTAAACACAGAATCGGCCAAATGCAACTCCCTTTGGCGTGTTTCCGGAATAGAATCCGCATTCCCCAAACTATAATAACATTTCCCGAATTTCAACAACTCTTCGGCAGACAATTGTTTTTCCTCCCTGAAATACTGTTCATAATTCTGCAAAGCATTCGCATAATCCTTCATCTTCATTTGTAAATCGGCCATTTCCAAATATAGCGTATTCTTTTCCTTATCGACAGCCAACGCTTTCTGATATTGCTTCAAAGCATTTGCATAATCCATGATTCCGGCCAGACCTTTAGCATAACAAACATAGTCCTGAGCAATCAAATCCTCCGGAGATGTCGTTTCAACAAACTTACGTATCCACTCTACCCCTTCTTCTCCCGGTTTAGTCTCTGCATAAATATAAGCCTGTAACCGTCTCCCGACGATATTATCCGGCTCTGCGGCAACAACAGTCTCCAATACAGGTAATGCCTCCGCATACTGTTCATTAAAATACAAACAACTGGCATAATGCAACATGTGCTCTGTTGTCTGTAAGCCGGTATTCATATATCGGGCATACGCCTTTACAGCCTTCCCATAATCCCCGGCCATCCGGTGAAGCTCTCCTTTACAATAATAACTCCCCGGAAAATCCGGAAAATTTTCAATCGCTTTATTTACGGAAGCCAATGCCGAAGCTTTGTTCGTCGGACCATAAACAGCTGCCTGCTTCAAATAAGCAGGAATACAGGAAGCATCGTAGTAAATAGCCATATCGTAACACGTACAAGCTTCGCCGGGCTGTTTTTCCTGTATCAGCATATCCCCCTCGACCAGATAGATTTCCGGATTTGTTGCATCGTATTTTTTGGCCTTTTCTATTGCAGTCTTTACGGCATTCTCGTCGCGGACATATAAATAAGCCCGGGCAATAGCCAATTCCACGGCGACGTTTTTCCTATATCCTTTCATTCCCTCCGCTTCTTTAAACTGACGTTCAGCAGCCGTTGCATCATTCTTTAAACTCAACATTCCTTTTCCTACATAATTTAAAGGATGAGAAGGATGGGTCTTTATACCTTCCTCAAAATAAAAAGCGGCAGAATCGGCTTTTCCCAACATCAGATAACTGCTTCCCAGGTAATAGTAATTTTCAGCGTTATTCCCTTCTGTACTCTGTAACTGTTTCAAAAAAAACAGTTTTGCGGGTCCGTACATACCTGCTTCGTAAAAATAAACTCCGGTCTTATTATCTGCAGCTTTCGATATAAAAACTACACTTAACCCTAAAATAATCCATATAATCCGTTTCATCGTTTTTAATTTTTATAAGTTATCTGCAAAACCTGCCATCCGGATGCAAGACTTCCGTCCATCAGGCTCATCCTAAATTGTAATTTCATCATTCATCCGTTATATTTACAATATTTACAGGCATTGTTGCCGGCAGCAATCCATTCTTCAGCACAATCCTCTGTCCGCGGCTTCCCGCCAAAAACGAAGCCAAGCCGGTAGGCAAACCACTCCGGGGATCGTTCAATAAAATATAAATACTCCTCCGTAACGGATATTGTCCGGTATACAGATAATAAGGATAAGGCTGAAAACTGTTGCGGGCATTCGGTAACATTGCACTCCCGACACGCATTACCCGTACCCTATTTAAAAATTCCATACTCAACGAATCCCGGTCGTCACTGATCCAATTCACACCGATCACACCAAGTGCATCCGGCGTACGGGAAACATAATCGACGACGGCCCGGTTGGAACCGGCAGCAAAACAATTCTCCGACAGTGAATCCCCCTGCAAAAGAGAGTCCAGCATATAACGGACAGTACTGGAATTCGGATCGTCGAAAGCCACCCGGATATTTCCCCCTCCCATCCGGCCATACAAGTCTTTCCACCGGAGAATTTTACCTGAAAGAATTTTCCGGAGCATATCCGTATTGACAATCGTATCGTTATTCTGCAGATTCACGATCAAAGCAATTCCATCCGTTGCAATCCGTATGACCTGCGGGAAAAACTTACGACTATGAAAAGATGCCATTTCTTCTGCCGTCAACGGCCGGGTAGCAACAGCCAACCGGACACTGTCCGCCAACAGCAGGTTGATCGCCCGGGTCTCATTGGTATAAGCGGGTACGATACCTGCTGCGGGGGTCAATGCCTCAAAAACAGCCAATTCAGCATCCAATAACGGGAAAAGAGTTGCGTCTACAGCAATCCGGATAACCCCGCTGTTCAAGGTATCCTGATTTACAGCCGGCTTGCTTCTGCATCCCCACAACATACCAATCAGTATAATCACCCCAACAAACAGATTTCCCTTACCAATCATCATAACATCGCTAATTTTGATTCAACTTAAAAGTAACCGGTAAAGTAAAACTTGCAGACACGGGAACACCTCTCTGCTTTCCCGGTATCCATCTCGGCATTTTCTCCACCATACGAACCGCCTCTTTATCCAAAGCAGGATCGACAGAACGAACGACGACAACATCCCGGATAGCTCCGTCTTTCCCGACGACAAACTGAATATACACCCTGCCTTCTATACCGTTTTCCTGGGCCGTAATGGGATATCTCAACTCCTTGTGCATCCACCTATGCAAAGCCTCCATTCCTCCCGGAAAGGCAGGCGGTTGCTCCACCACTTGAAACACCTCGTCTTTCTCTTCCTCCTGAACGATCACCTTGTGTTCTTCCAATTCTGCAATATCCTTTCCATGCTCCTCATCGTTCCCTTTCACATCCGCAACAGAAATAGCTGCTTTCGTTTCAGTCACCTCCTGTTGTGTTTTGATCTCATCCTCATCCCTCACCTGCTCGTCCGCCTTAATAACAGGAGCCGTAAATTTTATGGTACTCTTCAAAGCCGGAGGCGGTGGAGGGGGAACTTCAATCTGTATCTTATTTTCCTCCTTTACTTCCGGTTCATCCATTTTTAAATCGGACAAAGCCGTTACCGATACCATTTTTTCCGTATTTTCCACCGGACGGATAAAACGGATAAATGCCGGTAAAAGCAACGCAACAATTACACATACAACCACAATCAGATATGCAGTAATGTGGCGCCGCGGAGATGTCTTACGAAGCTTATAGGCTCCGAAATCCTTATTTTTTCCCTCAAATACCAATTCGCACCATTCGGGGGAAGTCCATTTGATATCTTTTGCCATAATCTTCCTATTTAGACTTATTAACCGGGTCCTCCCGGACGACATACCCATCATGTGTCAGATTCTCCAACAGTTGTAAATCCCCGGGAGTAATATCTACAATTGCATATCGCCCGATATTACATATCTGCATTTCATCCAACACATCTATCAAATTACTGTAATCGGCAAAATCCGTAGCTTTTATCAACACAACCGGAGAATTCTTATCTTTCTTCAACTCGGCAACCTCCTTTTCAAACTCTTCACCGGTAATCTCCAGATTCAACTTTTTTTGCTTCAGTTTTTTCACTTTTTCTACTACATCCCTGTTCCGTCCCAATAAAACAGAACGCAATCCGGAAGAGGAAAAATCCGTAGCCTTTACTAAATCCGGATCTTCATAATTAGCTTCCCCGAAATAGTAAAACACCTTACTATCTTTCCCAAGCAAGACGGTCACTGCCGTAGAAGCCTTCACTTTATTCTGCTCCTGTTCATTCTGCACATCCTTACGCGGCATACTGATCTCCATGGTTTGGGGTTTTATAAGAGAAGTACAAAGCATAAAAAAAGTTATCAGCAACATATTCATATCCACCATGGGGGTAAAATCTACCCGGATATTGAATTTTTTCTGCTTTCCCTTTTTCCTTACTCCGTCATCTCCTTTTACCTGTATCTCAGACATAACGTTTTTCTTTTAATTAAATTTCAGGCATATTCTTCAGAGAAGTGATCAGATTGTATCTGTTCTCCCTCAAATCCTGAAGCGTATTCATGACATCCTTTATAAAAGGATACGGAGTATGATGATCTGCTTTAATAGCAATAATCAAATCCTTATTTACCTCACGGGCAAATTTCACCCATGATTTAAACTGGTTATCCGTACTATCGCAAGGAATCCCGTAATTCATCAAAATACGGTCCTGTTCTTCGGGAGCCAGATTCAAAAATTGTTTCATACCCTGTATAGGAACTCCGAAAGAATTACTCAGACTGAATTTTTTTACCTCTGCATCCGTAAAAGTAACTCCATACTGCTCTCCCATTTTTTTCAACACCTCGGCCCGGTTCTGGGGTTTATCCAATCCCAGAAACACCTTACCCCCGGGTTCAACCAGTACCTGCAACACATTCGTTTCAGGAATTTTTATCTCCGAAACGGAAGCAGGCGTATTTACCGATACCGGTTCCTTTTGCACAAAAGTCGATGTCAGCATAAAAAAGGTGAGCAGCAATACCGTCACGTCACTCATAGCCGTCATGTCTATGAATGTCGATTTCTTTTTTATTTTCTCGTTTGCCATAACGCTCGGTTTTATAACGGTCAGTGTTTCAACGTAAACGTTTGTACAATGTAAGAACCGATTTCATCTATACTATGAGTAACTCCGTCAATTTTACTGGTATAATAGTTATAAGCAATAACGGCGCATGCTCCGGTCAATATACCGAACGCCGTATTTACCAAGGCTTCCGATATACCTGTTGACAAAGCTATCGAATCGGTTCCTCCGGCAGAAGAAAGGGCGGCGAACGACTTGATCATACCGATCACCGTACCGAGCAATCCCATCAAAGTCCCCAGTGTCGTAATTGTAGCAATAACGGGTAAATTTTGCTCCATCCCCGGTAATTCCAGCATCGTAGCCTCATCCAACTCTTTCTGTATCGCCAATTGCTTCTGTTCCATAGTGAAATTAGGATTGCTGTTTATTGCATCGAATTTTGACAAAGAAGAAAGAATCACATTAGCAACAGTACCCTTTTGCTCCATACAGGCTTTACGTGCACCTTCGATATTCCCGTCATCCAACAACAATTTGACGTTCCATACAAAATCCTGTAAGTTTTTCCGGCCCCGGGTTTTCCGTAAAGCGATATAACGTTCCACACTCAATGTCAACACCGTAAACAACAACGTCTGAATAACAGGCACAATTACACCACCCTTATATATCGTTCCCAGCAAATTACCCGGTAAAGGATGATTATTCGGATCATTATTCATAAAATTCGACGGATTACCGAATATAAAATGGTAAACGGCCAATGCCAATATAAAGCACAGTACAATAATCGGAAATGCCGAAATACCGAACCTTCTTTTCTTATTTTTATTTTCACGATTTTTCATGACGATAGTATTTTAGTTGTTTATAAACGTTTCGGACAAGAATTTTAACGATAGCTGATGCAACCTGTAAAATACAGGACACATTACCATACAAATTATAAATATTGTTAATAATAAAGGTCTGATATTTACGAGTCTTTCTGCATATGTTACAACACAAAGCTTCGCAAATTACCATCTCCGGACTCCTCCGCATGATATTTTTCAGAATCCCTTAAGAAAATCAGGAAAGTCAAATTATGATTTGCCGTAAACAATAGATATAGAATCCACTCATATACCGCGTTCCCAGAAGAGCGCGAAAACATTTCTCTGCCGGTATTAATCCGGCAGACAATAATGCATTCCTTACAAGGATAACCTTCACCGCAAACAGAGAATGTTGATTTTTCAGATTACTGAATACACTTTCATTCCCACTGGAAGCAAAAGTACGCTCCATATAGCCCTGTATATCGGGCAAAGAAACATTAAACAAAGCCTGATCATCCACAAGCTGATGATCGGCTATGAGAGAAAGAGAAAGTTCTTCCTGAACCGAATCTTTCCGGATATCCGCTGCAGTCATACACAAAAGAAGCAGCAAAATAGAAAAACCATATAAAATAAAATGTCTCATTTCTTCTCATCAATGCTATATCAAAAATAGATAATATTTATTACTTAATCAATTATTTTCATTAAAAATCACAATGCCGGGAGCAGAATTCTGTTCCCGGCATTCCAAATAAATCAAACCGAATTATAGAATGAAATTAAAAGCCTTCATCCATACCATTCATCATGTTATTGTTTTGATCTTGCTGTCCACGTTGCTGCGGACGGTTACGTGAAGCTTTCATATTCCCGAAACTATACGTTAGCGTAAAACCGACGGTACGCCCGGTACGCCAATTTTCCGCATATTGAGTAAAACCCGTTCCGGAAGTCTCTGTTTTCCATTTCCGGGTATTGAAAATATCCCGGGCATTCACACTCAAACTGAGTTTTCTGTCCCAGAAAGCTTTACGTACACCGGCATCCACCGAATAATTAGCTTTACGATACCCCTGGGCAATGATCCGCTTCGAATTATAGCTGCCGGTCACCTGCAAAGAGAAAGAAGCCGGAAGAGCCACATTCGCAATCATCTTGGCATCCCATGAAAAATCTTCGTTGGCTTTTCCGATCACAGGCGCCTGAGCTCCTTCGGGCAAATAAGAAAACCCGTCCAATTTATTATAATACAAATTTACCGTCGTCGTCAAATCCAATATCCGGGCAAAATTATTTTTCAACACCAGTTCTGTCCCCGCAGATTGGGATTTCGCCACATTTTCATAAGTACTTTTCATGATATTACCATCCAGATAACTGATGCGCTGGATAACATCGTTCGTACTCCGGTAATAAGCCGATATGGATAAAGTATGGCTTTCCCAATTTTTAATATAATTCAATTCATAAGCATTCGAAAACTCCGGATCCAAATAAGGATTACCGTAAGAAATGTTTGTCGAGTCTGTCACATTCACGAAAGAATTCAATTGACGCCCCCAGGGTCGGGAAATACGACGGGTATAATTTACTTGTATCTCGTTTCCGGCAGGCAATGTATAGGTCAGAAAAACACTGGGAAAAAGACTGAAATAATCATTTTTGTAAGGAGATACTTCTCCCTTCGATTGTCCGAATCCCAACGAACGGGTCTCAATATGTGAATATTCCCCTCTCAATCCGGCCTGAAAACCGAATTTATCGAGCCGGCCGGAATAAGTTGCGTAAAGGGCCTGTATATCCCGGTCGTAATAAAACTTATTATACAATTCTTCATCCGGCAGTTCGTCATCGACCGTCGTTCCCGAAAAAGTCTCTACCGGACTTTTCTCTCTGGACATCGTCCCTTTATATCCGGCTTCAAGTTTACTGTTCTCTGAAAAAGCATTTACGTAATCCGCCTGAAGTTCCCAGCCATTCGAGCGCATATCACTTTCCTGCCGCTGATATGAGAAATCCTCTCCCCCGGCATCATATTGAGAACGCTGCTTATAAATACTCGTTCCGTCCATATTCCAGGGATTCCAGGAAGCCGTAATATCCAAATTACTGGTTTTACTGAAATCATGCTTATATCCCAACTCCACATTTCCCCCCTTCATCTTATTTTTGGAATCGGTAATCCGTTGCCGCTCCGCAAAAGAACCGGGGATATTACTGCTATAATTGATCGTTGTCGTCTGATTACGATCGCCGAACATACCGAAAGCTCCGATATTGAAATGATCCTGCTTCGTCAAATGATAAGTCGCTCCGGCCCGGACAAAAACAGGTCCTCCATGACCGTCATTCTCCGATAACTGATTCAAAAAAGAAACGGGATTACCCTCCGCATCCAGATTCGTCCGGTTGGAAATTCCGCCTCCTTCCGTAACCCGGCGCCGATAACCGATATTGGCATAAGCATCTATTTTCCCACTGCTGTAATTGATATTTCCGCTGGTATTCCAGCCGCCACGGGTATCGACTCCTGCTTGTAAACTACCGAAATACCCGGCTTTCCGGTCTTCCTTCAATACAATATTAATAATTCCCGATGTACCCTCCGGACTATATTTGGCAGAGGGATTGGTAATAACTTCTATCCGCTCGATACTCTCTGCCGGCATCTGCTCCAATATCTGCGCCCGGTTATCTGCCGACAAACCGGAAGCCTTCCCGTTGATCCAAACTGTTACACTCGTACTTCCACGCAACGAAACCTCCCCCTCGTTATCCACTTCCACTGAAGGAATATTACTCAATACATCACTCGCCGTACCACCGGTAGACGAAATATTCTGATCGACATTGAACACTTTCTTATCGATTTCAAACTTCATCTGGGATTTCTGTCCCAAAACTTTCACCTCTCCCAACACCTGTGAATCCGGCTCCAACTCAATCATTTTAAAATCGATATTCCCGTTTTTCGAAGAATATGTAAAATTCTTCTCATACGTCCGGTAACCGATAAAAGAAATACTTAATGTATATTCCCCATCCGATAAACGACCGATCTGAAACTCTCCGGAATGATCCGTTACGGCCCCGGTCAGCGGAACTGTCGTACCGGCCTTACGTACACTCACATTGACAAATTCCATCGGTTCTTTGGTCTTTGCATCGATCACGTTTCCCCGAACACTTCCCGTAGCTTCTACAGATGCACTCGACGGTAGCATCCACACAACAAACAAAATAATACTGACTAACTTTTTCATTTTTCTTATAACTATTATACTCCCCTTATAGTTTTATGTCTTAAATTTTCATCCCAGACACAACCATTGACCAATTCGGAAGCCAAAGGTTTATTAATTATAATATAAAATGGATTTTTTTAAATAACATTAAGAATTCTCCAAATATTCTCTGCCGACTAATGTCGAAGCTTTCCTGTAAAATCATGAACCTAATCTCCAAAATCCTGTCTGATAATTTACGATTCAGTCATTACAGAAAAATTACTGTTTATTTGAATCTAAAATCTTATTAGAAAATCAACTCTTTTTACTCCTATTCAAAGCGTAAATCCGAATCATCAATCACTTGTAAGCTGACTTACGGAATAACCAAAAATCTCTCCCCAGGCTTGCCCGTACCCAAATCGTAAATCAAAAATTACACAATGAGTCCGTCCCAGTGTGTTATTTTTTTCATACCCATTTTACAATTTAAAATCTAAAATCTAAAATTTAAAATCTCCCTCCTCTCATCCTTCATCCAAATACTCTTCTTTGAATATCTGTACACAAAGCGCAAAAATAGCCAATAACAAAGGCCCGAATATCACCCCCATAAAACCAAACAAAGAAAGTCCGATCACAACCCCGAATATGGTAATCAAAGGATGAGTGTCTGCCATTCTCTTTACCAGGAATGAACGAATGACATTATCAGCATTGGAAACAATAATAATACAATAAAGAGATAAGCCGATCGCTGCCCCCCAACTTCCGGTAGTTCCCAGATACAAAGCCAGAGGTATCCACACAACTGCTGTCCCGACGACAGGAATAATCGTTGCAAAGCATGACACAATCCCCCACAAAACAGGAGCAGGAGCACCGAAAATAACATATCCCAGCATAGCTATAGCCCCCTGAATAATCGCCAACAGAGGAACCCCGATAGCATTCGATTTAACAACCATATTGAATTCTTTCAGGATATCCCGCTTGTTTCTCCTGTTAAACGGCAAAAGATCGGCAATGTAAGATTCCATTTTCCTTCCTCCGATCAACATAAAATAAAGTACAAAAAGCAATACAACTACATTGATGACAAAACTGGTAATGCTCCCCATTAAAAATTGCCCGAAACGCGGCAACAAAGATATGGCTGCATTGATATTGGCCTTACTCAACAAGTCGTATCCCGTTTTTTCCCGGATCAAATCGGAAACTTTATAAATAGGATCGATTATACTCCTGGGCTCCAGATTGACATCCTGCAACTTATCGATCATCAGCCAGATAATCAATCCCAAAGGAATCAAAAAAATCAAGATGGTTTCCAACAATATCAATATGGCCATAATACTACGACGCATATGGTGGCGTCCGGAAAGATATATCATCTGATCCCGGAGCAAAATATAAACCGTCATCGCTCCCAGTATACCCCCCAAAAAAGGAGTGATCTCCCAAAAGATAACCACCCCTAAAAGCAGAAGAATAACCACCAGCGAATATTTCCAATATTGCTCTTTAACACCCATGACATCAGGATTTTTCAGCCCATTCCAAAATGGTCTCACTCTTTACTTCTACTCCGAATTTTTTAGCCTTTGACAAAATCCGGCGAGCCAATTCCTGCTTTTTATCGTCAGGGGCATATCTGAAATAAGCCTCGGCAGCCCTGACATGGGCGGCATCCGGTATCGGAAATTCCCGGGTTTCCGGAATTCCGAAATCAGAATCTTTCAATTCCTTTCTCTCTTCGGCACTCAGGCGATCAGAATGCACAGTCCTATCGTTCATAATCAGTTATTTTTTATTACTATCTGATTATAAACGATAAATATTCACCAAAAGATTAGATTTTCACAATATTTATGATCGTCAGTATACTGATACGGTTTTCCGGTCAGGTATGAGGACAAATATCATCCCATGCCGTATCTCCTTCAACTCCGGTCAACCAATCGAAAACATAATGCCGCTCCATCACAACACCTCCGTCCAAAGCTCCCGGAGCCTCCTTCCCATGTACACGGGCATCCACACAGGCCCAATCGTAACGCAACGTCAAATCGGCAGCATCCAGTATTTCGGCATCCGTACGGGGTATCCCCTTGGAAAGCAAATCGTCTATTCCTTTATGTTGCCAGAACAAACCGGCTATGACAGGGACATCACAGATCTCGGAAGGATAAGGCAATTCCTCTACCACTCCGGCAGCCCAAAGAAGCACCGCACAGCATTCGTAACGCCATGCAAACTGTATACGCTGACGTTCTTCCGATTCGGCATCCTGTATATAAGCCATCTCCATCGGTGTAAGAAATGCCTCAATACCGTATATTTCGTTCATCTTATTTACATACAAAAAAGCTTCTCTCCGATCCGGATTTTCGGCCAGCATCACTTCCGAATATACGGCCACGGCAAACAATGCAGCAGCCCGCTGTAACATTTCCTTTCTGCTCCTGACACAAGCATCCTGCTCCGTCACAGCACAACGCAAATGCGCGGCATACGGAATTCCCTGCTCCTTTAAAAGCGCAATTGAACGTGCTTGCCGCTGTTTATCGGCCTCCGTGTCTTCTGAACGCCCGCAATCCAACACATCTGCGTTACCGATAGGCGTAAACTCTTTCAGATCACTCTTTCCCTCAATTGAGAATACCAGCTTCCCCTGACCATTATAGATATGCATATTCGGATATAACAGAAAACCGTTCACCTCCTGTGCCAGATCGAAAAATGTATTGACGATATAATTGGTACGGGCAGCATTATCATCCGTCTCGAAAACAATGCCGACCACACAATTGAAACAGGCGATCTGACGAAGGATATTTTGCTTGACTTCCTCAGAATCAGCTTCTGCCTGCGAAAAATAATCCGCCATACCTTGCACATGAGAAGCGATAAAATCCGGTTTACCCTGCCGGTGGCTCAAATTCAATACAATAGAAGTATCGTCCTGTAAAAAAATAACGGTACGGTCATCTTCTGTCGAAACAGATTTAGCCACCCCCTGAAACAATTTCCGGGCACCCGCAGGTATCCGGTCAGGATCACCGATTACCGTATATAACGTAAGATTTACCTTGTCCATACTCATTCAGATTTTGCTTCGAAGATAACTCTTATATTTTATTCCGGCAACCACCCCTAACCGATATCGTTTTTAATAACCGACAGTCATTCCTTCCCGGTGATGCGTTCCCTGCTCCAACTCATCAATCAGGGCAACTGAAAAATCCGCAACTGAAATCCGGCTATCCCCATCCTTATCTACGATTAAATCATCTTTTCCCAGCCGGAAACGACCGGTTCGCTCTCCGGGTTCCAGGTTGGCAGCAGGACTGAAAAACACCCAATCCAATTCTTTTTCAGGCAATAAATAATTTGCATAAACTGCTGCTAATCCCTTTATTCCCGGCAATAAATGTTCCGGCACCTCCCCGCTATCAAGCAGACGGACTCCGGGCCGCACATACAATCTTCCTGCACCCCCGACCACCAATAGCCTCTTTACGCCGGATTTCCTCACCCCCTCGATAATCGCCTTATACCCCTGAAGAGTATGCTCGTATATATCCGGATCTTTCCAACCCGGATTATAAGCACTGATGACAGCATCCATTCCCACCGCCAGCCGAGCTACTTCCACCGAATTGGTTACATCTCCTTTTACTATTTCCAGATTATCATCCTCAATATTCAAATTTTCAGGATGCCTGACAACAGCCTTTACCCGATATCCCCTGTTCAAAGCCTCACTCAAAAGAGCCGAACCGACATAACCGCTGGCTCCGATAATAACGATATTCTTCATGATTTTTTTCAGAGTCTACGAAAAAGAAAGGCTATCGGTTACTGCTTTCACCGATAGCCCTAGACAGATATTCCGCATATCCTACGGCAAATATTCTTCCTGTATATTTTTCATCGCTGCAAACAGATTATTCCGGACATGCGGCGAAAAAGTCTCCATCTGTTTCAACAACTTACCGACGGCATCCCGGTTTGTTGCCTGTTCGTAAGGACAGTTCTTTTTCTGTTTCCGGAAACCCCGGTATTGAGCATAGCGCACAGTTTCCTCATTCGTAAGATAAATAAATGGACGTATCAAAGTAAAACTGCCTCCGAACATTGATAACTTGGGAGGCATACTGGCTATCGTACCGTTAAACATCATACTCATCAGCAAACTTTCCACCGCATCATCCCGGTGATGCCCCAATGCCAGCTTTTGACATCCGTGTTCCCTGGCTATTTCAAACAATGCCTTCCTGCGATTCCACGAACAGACAAAACAAGCCGGTTTCCCGGAATCTTCCCGGACCTCTGCATCAATCACACGAAATACCACTTCAACCCCCAAACGATCACACAATTGCTTTATATATTCACCATCGACCTCATAGGCCACATTTTTCACAGCAATATGAGCCGCCATAACCGTATAACGATATTTCGGATCACGTGCCCTCAAAGCCAATACCTCCAATAAAGCCAACGAATCCTTCCCTCCGGATACGCCGACCAAAATCTTGTCTCCGTCGTTTATTAACCCATAATCATAAATGGCTTTTCCCGCTTTCCGGAAAAATTCGCGCATAAACACTTTTTCTTTCTTCTTCTCTATGGGTGAAGACATCTCTTCCTGCATATACATTGTATTTATTTATCTGATCTGTGCATTTACCGGTATTCACCGACACCATTTATCATCCCTCTATCGCCGGCTACATTTCAAATCATGTACCATCAAAGCCGCAAAACGATCAGAAGCTCCGGATTGCCCCATACGCTTCTCCAACTCATCGTAATCGGCAAGCATACAGGACCGCTCCGGTCCCTCCCCGACAACAGCCTTCAGTTCCCGAAGTAAATTTTTCTCGTTCAACTTTTGCATCAGCAACTCTTTCACCACCTCTCGTCCCATAACCAGATTGACCAGCGAAATGTACTTTACCTTAACAAAAAGTTTGAACAGAAAATAGCTGAAAGCCCCTCCTTCTCCGCTGTAACATACCACTTCCGGTATCTTTAACAAAGCCGTTTCCAAAGTTGCCGTACCGGAAGTCACTAAAGCCGCCCGGGATTGTTGCAATAAACGGTAAGTCTGCCCATAAACGATCGGCACACCACCACCCTTCATATAAGGAGCGTAATCCTCAGCCTTCATAGAAGGCGCTCCGGCAATCACAAATTCATATTCCGGAAAATACTTTACCATCGATAACATCTTCGGTAATACATGCTTCAACTCCTGAGCACGGCTACCTGCCAAAAGAGCTATAATCGGCTTGCCGGATAAACCGTTTACCTCTACAAAATCATGAAAAGACTCCTCCTGCCAAGGTCTTTCGCTGATAGCATCCACCAAAGGATTCCCGGCATACTGCACGACGTAGTCGTACTTCCGGTAAAAATCTTCCTCAAAAGGAAAAATAACATACATCCGGTCGACATACGCCTTGATTTTTTTCACACGCCCTGTATTCCAGGCCCACAACTTCGGCGAAATATAATAAAATACTTTAAAACCGGCAGCTTTGGCAAACCTGGCAATACGCAAATTAAATCCCGCATAGTCGACCAGAATCAATACATCCGGCTTCCAGTCCGCAATATCCTCACAACACAAACGGATATTTTCCTTTATTTTCCCTAAATTCTTTAACACGGTAAGAAACCCCATAATAGCCGTATCCTTATAATGCCGCACAATTGTACATCCGGCCTCCTGCATCAAATCTCCTCCCCATCCCCGGAATACGGCTTCCGGATCGTTCTTTTTCAATCCCTTGATCAGATTTGAAGCATGTAAATCTCCCGATGCCTCCCCGGATATGATATAATATTTCATTCGGTATTAAAAATTATATTCTTTTTATGTGTTATCGCTCCTTATCCCCCCACTTCTTTTCCGATACTTTATTTCGCAAAGGTAAAAAATACCCTCAAAATA
The DNA here is from genome assembly GCF_003524185.1 of Culturomica sp. Classification (NCBI taxonomy): domain Bacteria; kingdom Pseudomonadati; phylum Bacteroidota; class Bacteroidia; order Bacteroidales; family Odoribacteraceae; genus Culturomica; species Culturomica sp. The sequence goes on along the minus strand of NZ_DOED01000019.1, from coordinate 8,280 downwards.
ATTACTTTTGCATCCAAATTAAGTCCGTATGCCCGATTATCCTCAGATAAACCGGAGCTTACTTTCACCACGGATTTTATAACCTTATAAGCCGGTATGATTTTAGCAGGAAAAAAAGCAGCCTATATCACCCTCGGATGTAAACTGAATTTTTCGGAAACATCGACAATAAAACACAGCCTCGAAGAAGCAGGTGTCACCACGGTAGGGGAAAAAGACGGAGCAGACATCTTCGTCATCAACACCTGTAGCGTTACCGATATGGCCGAACACAAAGGCCGGCAACTGATCCGTAAAATCATCCATCACAACCCGCAAGCCTGTATTGTTGTGGTCGGTTGCTACGCCCAGTTGCGAGCCCGCGAAATACTGCAAATCGAAGGTGTTGACCTGGTATTAAGTGCCGCCGATAAATTTAAAGTACGCCACTACCTCGAACGATACGATGAACCCGCGACAGACGATCCTCACTCTTGCGACATATTTAAACTCTCGGCTTTCGATCTGGCTTATTCCTTCGGCGACCGCACCCGTAGCTTTCTGAAAATACAGGATGGATGTGACTATTTTTGTACCTACTGTACGATCCCGTTTGCCCGGGGAAAAAGCCGTAGCGCAACAATCCCGCAAGTATTACAGGCTGCCCGGGACATCGCTTCCAAAGGCATACGTGAAGTGATTCTTACCGGTGTAAATACCGGAGACTTCGGACGTGAAACCGGAGAAACATTCTATCGGTTACTACAAGCCCTGGAAGAAGTATCGGAAATCGAACGTTTCCGGATCTCTTCCATCGAGCCCAATCTATTGACCGAAGATATCATCGCTTTTATCGCATCCTCAAAACGTTTTATGCCCCATTTTCATATTCCTTTACAATCCGGAAGCAATGAAGTGTTACGCCTGATGAAAAGACGCTATAACCGCGAACTCTTTGCAGAAAAAGTCTCCCTCATCCGCAATCTATGCCCTGACGCATTCATCGGTGTCGATGTCATTGCCGGAATGCGGGGCGAAACCGATGATTACTTTGAAGATGCCTGCCGATTCATTGAAACCCTGGATATTTCCAGATTGCATGTATTCCCTTATTCCGAGCGTAAAGGCACCAAAGCCCTTGATATCCCCGGCAGCGTCCCTCCCCAGGAAAAGCACCGCCGTGTAAATGCCCTGATCCGGCTATCCGATCGTAAACTTAATGCATTTCACAAACGCTTCGAGGGACAGGTACGCCCCGTACTGTTCGAAGACAACAACTCCAGAGGATACATCTGCGGCTTTACGGACAACTATATCCGTATCGGACTCCCGTATGACAAAACATTGGCAAATCGTATCATCCCGGTCCCCCTTACCCCGGACATCATGAGAGAAGAATAAAACCATATCAATCGGGATATTTTTCCAGAAATCGGGACGATTTATATGTACAATCCAAAATTGTAAATTCAAAATCCACAACTTATATGTACTATTTTTTTACATATCTTTTGTTATATTCAAATTATTTACAATCACATGCTTATGAATTATAATTATTGTAGCTAATTAACAATATTTAATTAGCAACATGTCACTAAAGAAGTATCTTTGTAGCAGAAAATTTTTCATAGTTTGTTTCTGTTTAGGGTTAGTAGTTATAAGTGGCCGGAATCTCGGCCACTTATTTTTTATTCTTACACTACTTAGTAATACACGATTTTTTTTACAACAGCAACAACAAAACAAATCATAAATCGAAAATCGGAAATCAAAAATAATCCTAACTTTGTCCGAGTTTTAAATGATTGAAAACTTCGTTCAGATTCAAATATGTACATCTTCATTACAGGAACAGCAGGATTTATCGGTTCATTCCTGACAGAAGCGTTGACTTCTCGCGGACACCGGGTTTACGGTATTGATTCCATCAACGATTATTATGATATCAATCTCAAAAAAGCCCGGTTGGAAAAATGCGGCATCTCTCAGCCTCAATACGGCCGGGAAATACGATCTGTGACATTACCGGGCTATATATTCCGGCAGATGGATCTGTGCGACAAAACACAATTGAACGAAATCCTGGCCAACAATCATTTCGACTGTATGATCAATCTGGCAGCCCAGGCAGGAGTCCGCTACAGTCTGAAGAATCCGGAAGCTTACATCCAAAGCAATATCTGCGGTTTCCTGAACCTGCTTGAAGGCTGTCGCAACCACAATTGCCCTCGCCTGATCTATGCCTCTTCCTCTTCGGTATATGGCAATTCACAAAATGTACCGTTCAACGAGGCTGAACAAGTCGATCACCCCGTAAGCATATACGCCGCTACTAAAAAAAGTAACGAACTGATGGCCTATACCTATTCTCACTTATACAAAATCCACACCATCGGCCTTCGTTTCTTCACGGTATACGGCCCTTACGGACGTCCGGATATGGCACCCATCTTATTCGCCGGCTCCATTGCTGCCGACCGTCCCATCCGGATTTTTAACAACGGAAAACTGGCCCGCGACTTCACCTACATCGACGACATCATTGAAGGTATCGTCAAAATTACAGAGCATCCGGAACAGGCAAGCGAAGACACGGCCGGTATCCCCGCAGTCATATACAACATCGGGCACGGTTCCTCCATGCAACTGATGGATTTTATCCACATCCTGGAACGAAACTTAGGCAAAGAAGCTCAAAAAGAATATGTCGGCATGCAGCCCGGCGATGTCTACCAAACCTGGGCCGATACCCGTAAATTGGAACGTGATTTTCATTATAAACCGACGACTTCCCTCGAAGAAGGCATTACCCGGTTTGCACAATGGTATAAAGAATATTATAAAAATCTATAACTCTGTTTTAAAACAAGGGGTACACCGACGGAATTTAAACGGAAATTAAATTCCGGAATTATTGTATAAATACCCCAACAGCCGGTTAATCTTCCCGTAAGACAACAATTAAATCAAGAAAAACGCCAAACACCTCCCTTCTCTCAGAAATATTTTCCTACTTTTACAACATTAATTAACACTTCCCAAAGATGAATAAAGATCTCTTCAAATCTCCGATACGGCGTTTCATTGAAACCAAGATCAACGGTGGAGCCATTTTACTCTTTGTAGCCCTCATTGCCATGATCATTGCCAATTCACCTTTTAGAGAACATTATAATTCTTTATTCGCCCAGGAAGTCGTACTCCAATTCGGTAATTTCAGTCTTTTCCATAGCCACGGCAACAACATGAGCTTTCTGGCCTTAATCAACGATGCCTTAATGGCCGTCTTTTTCTTTTCTGTAGGTTTGGAAATCAAACGGGAAGTTCTGGTCGGCGAGCTCTCTTCTCCCCGGAAAGCCATGCTTCCGGTTGTAGCAGCTTGCGGTGGAATGATTATCCCGGTACTTCTGTTCTTACTGTTTAGCCCTGCCGGAGCTGCAGCCAAAGGAGCTGCAATCCCAATGGCGACAGACATCGCATTTTCCCTGGGCGTCCTTTCCTTATTGGGGAAAAAAGTACCGTTGAGTTTAAAAATATTCCTGACAGCTTTTGCCGTAGTAGACGATATCGGCGGTATCATCGTTATCGGAGTATTTTACAGCAGCCAATTGGTACCCGAATACCTGCTGTGGTCCCTGCTCTTTATCGCCGTTCTTTATATCGGAGGACGCTGGGGCATCTCCAGCAAATTATTCTATATCTTCTTCGGTATCATCGTATGGTATCTTTTCCTGAATTCCGGAATACACCCCACCATTGCGGGAGTTATCGTAGCTTTTACCGTCCCGGCACGTCCCAAACTCGACCTGTCGCACTACACGGCCGACATCCGCAGAAGCCTCGAAAGTCTGCCGGGGCAGGACATGCACCATAACCGTATTCTGACCAATTCCGAACTCTCTATACTCAAACACATCGAAGCGGCTTCCGACAAAGCCATCAGCCCCCTGCAATCCCTCGACGACAACCTGCACCCGCTGGTCAATTACATTGTCATGCCTCTTTTTGCCTTTGCCAATGCCAGCATCTCTTTCGAAGGCTTCAGCCTCGCATCTGTCGAAGGAGTAACCCTAACCGTATTCTTTGCACTGGTATTCGGAAAACTGATCGGTATATTCACCTTCACCTGGCTGGCCATCAAAACCGGTCTACTCAGTATGCCTGAACGCATGAACAACAAAATCCTTTTCGGTGTATCCCTGCTCGGAGGCATCGGATTCACCGTATCCCTGTTCATCGCCAACCTGTCATACTCCGGAATCCCGGACATCGGTAACAACCTCCTGAACCAAGCCAAATTAGGCATCATTTCCGGTTCGGTATTTGCCGGTATCTGCGGCTTCTTCGTCCTCAACCGAATACTGAAACCCGAAAAATATTAAAATATTTTTCTAAAAAAAACACCATTCTTTTGATAATATCAAAATTCCATCTATATTTGCATCGCTTTTGGAGAGATGGCAGAGTGGTCGATCGCGGCGGTCTTGAAAACCGTTGAAGTGAGAGCTTCCGGGGGTTCGAATCCCTCTCTCTCCGCAACAAACGCTGAAAATCAGCAGATTGCAAAACAAACACCCAGTTTTACACCCAAGAATGTAAAGTCGGTGTTTTTGTTTTATTTAAGATAATACAACCACTACATAATAAAAGAGTAGCGATATTAAAAGAATCCGATGAGAAAAGACTAATATTTATCTATCCATTCAGTTTGATTTTTCAGGACTTTACATCGTCCTGAAAGTATTTGTTATTGTATTCCAACGTCAGGAGTGGATTATAATACAAGTTTTTTGTGTGGATAGAATTTCGTTTTGCTTAATGTACGAAAGTACTTATCTATAAACGCATGAAATATTAGCACAATGAATCATTGGAAATCAACTTTGGCCGTGATAGGAATAGGCCAACTCATATCTATTTTAACAAGTACGATTGTTGGCTTCTCCATTATTTTTTGGATTAGCAACGAATTTAAATCCCCGACAGCTTTATCTCTGGCTATTTTAGCTGGATTTTTACCACAATTTGTATTAGGCTTGTTTGCCGGGGTCTATGTTGACAGATGGAATCGAAAGAAAACGATGTTTTATTCGGACTTGTTCATCGCGTTCTGTACCCTATGTCTTTTTATTGTGATAACCAAGGGTTATAAAGACCTTTCTTTTTTTTATCTATTGACTGCTTGTCGTTCAATAGGCAGTACGTTTCATGCACCTGCTTTACAGGCAAGCATCCCTCTACTGGTTCCCAAGCACCATCTTGTCAGGGTATCAGGTTTGTACCATTCCATTCAATCCTTCAGTGAGGTGATAGCTCCCGTTGTAGGGGCAAGCCTCGTTGTTTGGCTTCCCATACAGTATATTCTGCTCATAGATGTGATCGGAGCTGTTGCTGCTTGTCTGACCTTACTTTGTGTCCAGATTCCTTCTCTTCAAAAAACGAAAGTTCTTCCAGATTTCAAAAAAGAACTGACGGAATGTTGGCATACCTTGCGGCGTACAATGGGCATTTTGCCTTTATTCGTATGCTTTACGCTGGTGACTTTTGTCCTTATGCCTGTTTTTACGTTATTTCCTTTTATGACGCTTCTGCATTTCAACGGAAACATTTTGCAAATGGGAGTTGTGGAAATGGGTTGGGGCTCAGGGGCATTGTTGGGCGGTTTAGTACTTGCCTGTAAGGCTTTGAAAAGCAAGCAAACATTAGTGATGCATACGGCTTATGTGATATTGGGATTGTATCTGATTAGCGCCAGTTATTTACCATCAAGCGCATTTATAGGTTTTGTTTGCCTAACATTTACAGGAGGCATAGCCTATTCCATTTACCATGCGCTTTTCATCGCTATTATTCAGCAGAACTTGGCTTCGGACATGCTTGGACGGACTTTTTCTCTCATCTTTAGTTTGAGTACCTTTCCATCAATGCTGGGTATCGTAGCTTCAGGATATTGGGTGGAAGCATGGGGTATCACATCCGTCTTTATGATCAGCGGATGGGTTATCTTTCTGATTGGAGTGGGTGCAAATTTTATTTCTTCAATCAAGCAGTTGGATAATTACGCATAGTATTATTTATTAAAGAATTATTATATGACAAAGAAAGAACACACTACGATTACAGAGTTATTTCAAGTTTTGGACTTGTTGGAAAGCCTGGACATGCAGTTTTGGTTGGATGGAGGCTGGGGAGTGGATGTCTTGTACGGACAGCAAACCCGCTTGCATAGAGATATTGACATTGATTTTGATGCCAATTATACAGACCAACTCCTTGATCTTTTGCAGGAGAGAGGATATCAAATTGAAACAAATTGGTTGCCCACCCGTGTGGAACTGTATAGCAAAGAATTAGGCTATATTGATATCCATCCTTTTGTCTTGAATGCGGACGGCACTTCCAAACAAGCCGACTTGGATGGAGGCTGGTATGAATTTCAACCGGACTATTTTGGAACAGCAGTCTTTGAAGGCAGAAGCATCCCTTGCATTTCTGCAAAAGGGCAACAAGTATTCCATTCGGGCTACGATTTAAGAGAGAAGGATATTCACGATTTATCTATAATTAAACAATGTATAACAACAATGAGCCTAACAATTAGATAAGAACAAGAAAATGACAGAAAAACAAATTGTCTGGTATATCTTACTTACAGAAGTAAAGATAGACAGTGACACCCAGTCTGTCACATCCCTGAGTGTAGCTCCATTGGCAGTCTTGCCGGAATTCCAGCGTAAGGGAATTGGGGGGGGGATGTTGATTCAGTAAGCCCATCAGAGGGCAGCACTTTTGGGTTACGGCACAGCAGTCGTATTGGGGCATAAAGAGTATTATCCTCGATTTGGCTATCGCAAGGCTATCGATTTAGGAATTGAATTTCCTTTCGAAGTCTCTCATGAATATTGCATGGTGGCTGAATTAATACCTGGAGCTACTGAGAATGTGAAAGGTATGGTTTGTTATCCAACTGACTTTAAATAGTTTAACAAGTAAAATTCATTATATAACTCGGACTGGGTATTTCAATTTCCCAGTCCGTATTCTGATAGTACTTATTCAATTGGAAGATTGTGTTGCTTCAAGAATGAAAGTTTATCCCAATACCCTCTTTGAAAGACGATTTTGTTATCTTTTACATGAAAAAATCCGCATCCACGAAGTCCAAGAGAGTCTTTCCATTCCATGATAGCCCATTCGCCATCTTCAAAAATATTTTCCACCATACAAACCATTTTAGCAGTGGCAAATTCATTCACAAACATTTTGTAGATTGATTCTTTACCTATTATTGGTTCGTTTGCGACTTGATGATTTACTGCATTAGTAGCATACAGCTCTGCTATATGATAAGCATCTGCTTTGTTAAAGCAATCTATCCATTTTTCCAAAACTTCTTTAGGCTTCATTTTTTATAAATTCTTAGGATTTTGATTCTGTAATAAAAACAATCTGTTTGGATGCATAGATACTTGATTTTATTAATAATAGGCTATTCTATATTCTAAATCCTCTGGATTTTTGCTCTCTCTGCACCGAGTTACGTAGATTCTGCTGTAACTTTTCCCATTGTTCCTTAAACCATTGTACTATGGGTTGTCGGTTTATGGTCAGCATAAGCTTACCACTATCCATCGGATGTTTCTCAACCCTAAAAATATCATTCTTGATGTCAAATTTCCACCTGTGTTCTTCGGAATAAATTTTGCCACTACATTGTATGGATTCTTTCTTTGTCAAGAGGTTTTCTATCATGTCTTTGGTAAACCCGATAACAGCGCATAATTTTTCCATTCTCAACATCTCTTTGAACATGGGAAACCATTTGTGGGCTTTTTCAAGCAAGGTGCTCAATCGTGATATTTCCTTGTCTTTGGCTTCAAGTTCTTGATTATGTATTCTTTGAAGATTACGAATTTGTCTGCTATGCTGTTCCTGTATTTGTTGTATCTGAATTTTTAATTCATCAGTAGCTTTGTCCCGTTTGGTAATTTCCTGATGTAGCTGCTCGATGTGATGTTCCAGTTCTTTCAGCTTACCGCTTCCGAAAAGAGAACCTACACCGCTTGCTATGGCGGTAGCAGCATTGGTGGCTGTTTTCTTTAGTTTGTCCGTGCGTATCTCTGCTTTTACCTGTTTGAGTTCCTGTTCGGCAAGGCTTACTTGTTGTTCCTTGTGTCGCTTGGTTTCCTCTATACGTTGCAGTTCGGCTTTCTGCTTCTCAATGATGAAATCATTTCGTTCCAGATGCTCTTTACCTGTGACAGCTTTTGCCTGTCCACGTTCCATCAGGAGAATATC